>JAUXLW010000215.1 GCA_030623545.1 Acidimicrobiia bacterium
GAACATGAGAGATCCGACCAAGATGAGCGCCCCTCCGCCCAGACCTATGCGTCGCACGTTTCCCTCACCCCAGTGTTGCCAACCACTTGCCCTCACCAAAAGTGCATTATACGGCCACTTTTAGTGGTGCGACGGACGACACGCCCCATTGCAACTTCAGTGAGCGGCTGAGTCCCCCGAGCGCAGGTACACGAAGAAGTCGGACCAGGACGTCTCATGCTCTCCCGCGACGTACGGGTAGACCTGGTCGATCCGTTCGGCCAGTCGCCATCCCGGGGCCTCTCGCGCCACCCAGTCCGAGAAACGTCGGTGGCGTACCTCGGGCCACTGGCTCGACCGTTCCTCGTCCGAGGAGTAGATCACGACCAGTTTGGTGGCGGCGCCAAAGAGGTCTCTCATGTACCGGTCGTACAGATCATCCTCGATGAGGTGATAGATAACGTCGAGGGACACAGCCATCTCGGCTGCGGCTCCCAGCTTGGCACCCGGCACGTAGACGTGGAATTCCTTGCCGGGATCCGCCGAGAACCGATCACGGCAGCGGTTGATTGCCGCCGGCGATACATCGAGACCGAATTAACGGGGTTTGTCGATAATGGCGAGCGGGTTCCCATCCCCGCAACCGAGCTCGACAACCGACTCCACCTCATGCTCAGCCAGGATGTCCTTGATGACTCGAGCCTTGAACTCGGCGAGCCTGCCGTAACTCCCCTCCCCCGACTTGCCACCCGTCCGATAGTGACGCTCCCAGAACCTGATCGTCCAGTAGTCAGTCTTCATCGGGCGTCGCAGCACGGTGACTACTCGACGGATTCTTGAGGTGAGGCTGGTTGTCATTGGCCCGGAACAGTAGTGCGGGTGGAAAGTGGCCGCACTCAGGATTAGCTTCGCCCCCAGGAGGTACTGAATGACGATGACCGATCGCATGGACGAGATGACCGCAACCAGCCAATGGGACTTCTCCGACCTCAAAGCCCTGTTCATCAACTGCACCCTCAAGCGGTCACCACAACGATCACACACCGCGGGCTTGATGGACCTCTCGATTGCGATCATGGAGAAGAACGGGGTGACGGTAGAGAGCATCCGAGCCATCGATCATGAGATCGCGCCCGGGGTCTGGCCCGACATGACCGAGCACGGCTGGGATCATGACGATTGGCCCGGCATTTATGAGAAAGTTCACGCGGCCGACATCCTCGTCCTCGGCTCGGCAATCTGGCTCGGTGAAAAGACGTCCGTTTGCACCAGGGTCATAGAACGGCTCTATGGAAACTCGTCGCGATTGAACGAAGCCGGTCAATACGCCTACTACGGCAAGACCGGAGGGTGCCTCATAACCGGCAACGAGGACGGAGCAAAGCACGCTTCGATGAACATCCTCTATTCATTGCAACACCTCGGGTACGTCATACCTCCACAGGCGGACGCCGGCTGGCTTGGAGAGGCCGGGCCCGGGCCCAGCTACCTGGACGAGGGCTCGGGCGGGCCCGAGAACGATTTCACCAACCGCAATACGACCTTCATGACGTGGAACCTCTTGCACCTGGCCCGTTTGTTGAAGGACGCCGGGGGGATGCCGGCCCACGGCAATCAACGAGCTCTATGGGATGCCGGGTGCCGCTTCGACTTCGAGAACCCCGAGCACAGATAGGTTGCGAGAAGGCCGGCGACGGCAGCCTCCGGGTAACGTTCGCCCTCGACCACCAGGAGCGGATCCGATATGTGTTTCGACCACGACGCCCATCCCCCCATTAGCCCCGTTTCTGGGGCAAGCTTCGAGACAGAGCGAACAACCCTGACGGCTGCCGACGGCACCGGGTTCATGGCGTACGGAGCCCGGGCCGGAGTTCCGGGCAGCGCGGCGGTGGTGGTCATGCCCGATGTTCGCGGACTCTTCGCCTTCTACGAAGAACTGGCGGAACGGTTCGCCGAGCGCGGCATCGACGCAGTGGCCATCGACTACTTCGGCAGAACGGCAGGCCTCGATCCGCGCAGCCCCGACTTCGACTTCTGGCCTCACGTCGACAAGACCACCCAGGAAGGCGTGACGGCAGACGTCGCTGCCGGTATCGCCTTGCTTCGCGATGGGCAAGGCAATGAGGATCGCCCCATCTTCACCATCGGGTTCTGTTTTGGCGGATCGGGCTCGTGGCTTCAGGCCGTGGCCGGTCACGGCCTCAGCGGGGTAAGCGGGTTCTAGGGAAGGCCCACGGATGCTCGACCGGGGTTCGACGCTCCCGCCGCCGCGGCCGCCGGGTTCGAGTGCCCGGTTTTGGGCTTGATGGGCGGCGCCGACGAGTCCATCCCCCCTGAAGCGATCGCCGAATTCGATGCAGCCCTGAGTTCGGCCGGTGTTGAGCACGAGCTTCACTCCTACCCGGGGGCTCCGCACTCATTCTTCGACCGGGCCGCCGAACAGTTCTCGACGGAGTCTGCGGACGCCTGGGAACGGGTGCTGTCTTTCATCGCCACGAATAGCTGAGCCCATTCCGTGCGCGTGTTGTTGGTTCCGGGCTTCGCCCAGACCGGCAGCGTTTGGGACGCCACCATCGGGCAGCTTGCAGTCGAGGCTGCTGCGCTCGAGGTTCCCGATGAGCCGGACTTCGCCACAACTGCCATAACGCTCGGAATATCGGGTGGGCCCGGGCTCTATGCCGGGTACTCCATGGGAGGCCGACTCGCGCTGTACCTGGCACTCGAACAGCCGGCCACAGTCGAGCACCTGATTCTGGTCTCGTCGAGTCCGGGAATCGCCGATCCCGGGGAGCGCCGGGCCCGACGCGACGCCGACGAGGAGCTGGCCGCCTGGATCGAGAATCACAGCCTGGATGAGTTCGTCGATCGCTGGGCCCAACAGCCCATATTCGGAGATGTGCCTTCCGAGAGCATCCGCAGGCACCGGCTCTCATCTCCATCCGAGATCGCGAGTCAGCTCCGCCGCCTCGGCCAGGGCAGCCAGCCGTCCTTGTGGGAACGACTCGGTGAGTTGCAGATGCCGGTGACCTTCATTGTTGGTGAACACGACGACAAGTATGGAGCGATCGCGGCCCGAGCAGCCGATCTCATCAGCGGGCCCGTCGAGATACGCACCGTGATGAGCGTGGGCCACGCCCTGATCCACACCCGGGCCAGAGTCCTTGCGAGGACGATCCTGACAGCCGCGTCTCACCAGGATCACCGCTGACCCAGCCTCATGCTCGCCGACTACATTGGTTCTATGGCGAAACTGCGGATTTCGATGTTGGGCGGACTGGCGCTCGAGTCCGACGCCGGAAACTTGCCGCAGATCCCATCGCGGGCCGGGCGCTCCCTCTTCGCGTACCTGGTCAC
>JAUXLW010000236.1 GCA_030623545.1 Acidimicrobiia bacterium
CACCGCCAACCCCACCGATACCGTCGTCACGATCGCGCCCCACACCTCCGAGCCGGGCCGCAGCAGCAACCACCATGCCCGCAGGCTCCAATCGTTAGGAACCAGTTGGGGGTAGAAGTAGCCGCGGGTCAGCGAGAAGAGTGCCAGGGCCGCCAGCGGCAGGATCAGCGCGGTGAGGATCACAACAGTCCAGATTCGTGCCGATCGGGGGCGGCGCTGCTCCACAGGCTGCCGGCGGCCGTCCGACGGGTTCGACCTCACAACCTGCTGACTCATTGTCGCCTCGCGAATCTGCGTCCCAGACGCATGTAGGCCAGGGTCACCAGAGCGATGATCGCCATCATGAGGACCCCAATGGCAAGTGCCTCGGGCCGGGCGGCGAGGTCGACGTTGGTGAACTTCCGGTAGGCGAGGACGGGCAGTGCTTCGGGGAAACTGCCCCCGAGAAGCAACGGCACCTCGAAGGTCCCAAAGGCGAAGGCAAACACCACCACCGAAGCCGGGAGCAGCACAGGAGTCAGCAGGGGCAGAGTCACATGGCGAAAACGCCTCCAGCGACCCGCACCGAGAGTGGCCGCAACACCTTCGAAGTCATCGGCTACAGGCCCCAAAGCGGCCAAGGCCATGAGGGCGAAGAAGGGAGCCTCCTTCCACACGTATTCGGCGATGATCGCTATGCCGCGGACATCGAAGATGAGAGCAGGGAACGCGGCGGGTCCATCGATCAATCCCACCGAATCGGCCACACGAGCCAGCAGGCCGCTCTGGGCGAGCAGAAGGACCATCGCTAAAGCACCCACCAGGTGCGGCACCGGCAAGTTGAGCTGAAGCATGAATGCTCCGATGCGAGAGCCCGAGAACAACCGCCGAAACGCCAGCGCGACAGCCACTCCCAGGCCCAGCGCCAGCGCCGTGGATGCCACCGAAAGGTAGAACGTGAACGCTAGCGAGCGCCACAGTTCCTGATCGGAGAACACGCTGCGAAAAGCGTCCAGGTTGAGCCGGGAATCCCCGACCAGTGGGAAGACACCCAGGCTCTGTGCCAGCGCCAGACTCACCGCCACGAGGAATACCGGGACCACCACGATGAGGGCAGGCATCAGCCGCAACCACACCCGGGGGATTCGGATGCCGGTTGGAGGCCGGTCCGCCTAGCGGCGAACATGTTGCTGCCAGTCTCTCTCGAGGGCGATCGTGTATTCGGCGGCGACTTCCGGCAGGCGGACGGACTCCAACAGCCCCGGCTCCAGGGCCAACGCGCCGAGGTCGTCGAGCACTGCCTCTATCCGTCGACGATCAGCGCTGTCGACGCGAGAGAGCGAGATGGCAAGTCCATCGCCCCATCCATTCTCCGGTGCCAGCTTGGCTGCCTGCAACTCCGGCTCGAGGACGAGATTTGCCATCACCATCGCCGCTTCCGGGTGAGCCGCGTTGGCAGGAATGGCCAGGTAGTGGCTGTCGCCGATCGTCCCGGTGTCAAATACAAATGGCCGAGAAGTCGATGGCAAAACCCCGGCAGCCACGTCGGCTTCGATTCCGGCCGGAAGTTGGGTGAACGTGAAGTCGATCTCGCCGTTGGCAAAGAGCCTATTGAGCTCTGCGATGCTCGACGGGTAGCTGGCGCCTTGTCGCCAGAGATACGGCTCCAGTTCTTGCAGATACGACCACAACGCGGGCGAGAATTTGGCGTAGCCGGCTGTGTCGAACTCGCCGAGCCAGCGCTCGGGCCCACCGGTGAGTTCGTAGAAGGCCTGTTTGACAAAGCGGTTGCCGTGGAAGTCGGGCGGGGCCGGGTAAGTGAAGCGTCCCGGGTTGGTCTTCACCCATTCGAGCAACTCGGCGTAGCTGAGGGGAAGATCGTCGGGTCCGAAGCGAGCACTGTCGTATACGAATTGAAACTGAGCCGAGCCCAACGGCGACTCGAAGCCCGCCACCGGCAACCCGAAGTCGAGACTCACCTCCGGAGCATCCCAATCCACGAAACGGGCATTGGGGATGCGGGTCGACCAGTCGCCAAGGAGGGCGTCGGCCTGGCGCAGCGTCTGGAAGTTCTCACCGTTTATCCAGATGAGATCGACTGCGCCTCCCTGATCCCGGCCGGCCTGAATCTCGGAGAGAACCTTGTTGACCGCATCGACGGTGTCGGCGACCGGGATCCGATTGAGCTCGATTCCGAACTCGGCCTCGAGCCGAGGCCCGTAGACGGTGTCGACGAATCGATTGATCTCGCTACTGCCACCCCACATGAAAAGGTTGAGCTGTTGGCCTCGGGAGCCGGACAGCACACCATCCCATTCGGCCGGATCCACGGCATTCCCACCCGTAGAAGTGGAACTGCAGGCAGCCGCTACCAGCATCACGGCGCCGATTAGCGCTCCCCACCGAGTGAGGCGGAAGACAGAAGCCTGGTTCACAACAGGCCAGAACCTCCAAGACCCGCCAGACCTTCCAGCAAGGCCATCCCCGACCAGACTCAAGACGGAGAATCTGAACTGGTGGTCCCTTGCTTTGGTGCGGTTCTTGGCCTGCTGGACCGTCAAGCCCGGGTGTCTGACGCGTCGGCTTGACCAGCGTGCCACCTAGCGCGTCCGAAGTGCTGCCCTCCTACAGTCTCAGACCGGCCGTTCGTCGTTCGTCATTGCACCGAAGTCCTCCATGGGTAGACCCCTAATGCCGATAAACTTTGAGCATGATTGCCGACGCACCAACTACCAAGACCAAGGGGCAGTTTCAGGTTTCCTGGAGCACCGGCGGCACGATAAAGCGAGTCGAGATCGTCAGTCGCGACACCGGGCAGCGCACCGTAGGCACCGACTGGGCCAATTGGGACACGGCCTATCAGCAGGCTCTCCACCAGATGTTCCTACCCCGGGCCAACTGACCACGGCCTGAATCGCATACCAAGCGCCTCCGGCGCCTGACCAGGTGGACGGCTCCC
>JAUXLW010000047.1 GCA_030623545.1 Acidimicrobiia bacterium
CATCACCCTCGGCCGCGTCATGCAAGGCGTCGGCTCGCGGGGTCCTGACCAGGCTGGCCCCGGCCGACCGCAGGAAGGCCGTCATCACCAGGAGAAAGAAGGACACCAGGAGCGCTGCAAGGGTCATGCCAGGCTGAACCCGGCGAGCGTCATCAACTCCTGCTCGCGCTTCGACATCTTTTCAGCATCGGCGGGGTCTTTGTGATCGTATCCGAGCAGATGGAGAAGCCCGTGGGTGATGATTAACGCCAACTCGGTGCCCAGCTCGATGCCGAGCTCCCGCGCCTGGCGCTCGACCACCGTCGGACAGATGAAGATGTCTCCCAGGCTGAGGGGCTGGCCGTTGATGACGGTCGAAGGGAGCTCTCCGGGCGTGAGCTGGTCGACAGGAAAGGCCAGCACGTCGGTGGGCCCGGATCGTTTCATGAAGCGCTCGTTGTATCCGCCCATCTCTTCTTCCCCAACCAGGACAATTGCCACTTCAGACTCGTCTGGCAGCCCCTCAGCTTCGAGGACCCGTTCGGCCATAGCCACCAAAGCACCGGTTTCGATGGGCTCAGTCTGTTCGTCGGCGAGGAAAACCTTCACAAGACCGGCTCGGGCTCCTCGGGCGGCTGATCCTCGGCAAACTTCGGGTAGACGATCCGATGGTGGTAGTGCGAGTTGAGAGCGTCGACCAGTGCCTCCTTGACATTGGTGAGATCCCCGAACGTTAGAGCACTCTCGTCGAGCTGGCCATCTTCCATCTTCTCCTCCACGACCTGCTCAACCACCTTACGCAATCCGTCGGCGGTGGGGTTATCGAGGTAGGCCAGCGAGCGAGCCGCTGCCTCCACAGCATCGGCCAGCATGACGATCGCCATTTCCCGCGATTGGGGCTTTTGCCCGATATGACGGAAGTCGTCGGCGTTGACATCATCGGCCGACCGCTCCTCGAGGGCTTTGTGATAGAAGAACCGCATGAGGCTGGTTCCGTGATGCTGGCGAATGCCGGAAGCGACATCAGGGGGGATGCGATATTCCCTGGCCAGCCGGATGCCGTCGACTACGTGGTTGCGGACCACCGCAGCCGATTCCTCAGGAGCCATCCAGTTGTGAGGGTTGGCCGCCCCGAACTGATTCTCTATGAAGAGGTGAGGGTTCTCGGTCTTCCCGAGGTCGTGGTAGTAGGCAACAGCTTCCGCCAGCAGTGGATCGGCGTCGATGGCTCTGGCCGCCCGGCCGGCAAGGGTGCCGACCAGCATGGAATGGTTGAATGTCCCCGGCGCTCGCTCCTCGAGCAACCGCAGGGCGGGATGGTTGCGGTCGGTGAGATCGAGCAGTGTCAGGGTCGTGGTGAGAGCAAAAGCATTGTCGAGATAGGGCACGATCCCCAGACCAATCAGGCCACCAAGCAGCCCACCTCCGAATCCGTAGAAGGCAGCCTCGCCCGCGAAGTTGTCCTCGCCGAAGAACCAGGCAATGGATGCCGCCATTGGCGCCACCACCAGAGCGGTGTAGAAGATCGCCACCCGCAGCTCCCGCATGGACGCGGCTTTGAAGATGAACGGCAGCGGAGCCAGAACCGCAGCCGCCGAGAACACCACAAGCCCAATGTCCCCGGTGGTGATGCCGACAAAGACTGCCACCGGAACGGACATCAGCACGGCCACTCTGGTATCAAAGAGGATTCCTCCCAGATATCCGAAGGCCGCTGAAGGCATCACATAGCCAATAGCCGGGTCGCCTTCCGGAACGAAAGAGCCCACCAGGCGGGCCGCAACTGCGGCCAACACCACCAGCAGCCCAAAGAGGAAGAACATCCGGGGCTGAGCCCATAGCTGGGCCCGGTTGCGGCGCAAGTAGGCAGTGAGTAGCCCGATGACACCGACCACAACGATGGCTGCCGCTGCCCGCTTGGGATTCTGCGGAGCACGAGACAACAAGTCCGCGATGGCGGCAGACTGTGTTGCCGAAACCACATCGCCCTGCTTGACGATGTCCCCGCCCTCTACGAATGTGACGGAGGTCGGCTCGGCGTTTACAGCGGCAATGGCCAGGTCGACCGCAGCCTGGGTGGCTCCCGGGTCGGCCAACAGATTGGGCTGCAAGAAGAACACCACCAGCTCGGCAACTGCCCTGGCCGCCGCGTCTCGATCGGGATACTCGCGAGCGCTCAAGAGCGGCGGTTGGCTAATCAGGTCATTACGAACATCGGTGAGCTCGTCGCTGCGTATGCCATCGGGGGCGTAGGAGGTCGCGACGATCCGTACCGTGTCGTCGAGAAGCGCATCGAGCAGCAATTCTGTCTCGCCGTCCGCGACCCGGCTCAGGTCCTCATTGGCGATGTCGACGAATGTTCGACGGGTCGTGTCGGACAGGAAGCCGTATGCCAGGGCCAGCGCCTCATCCTGAGTCCCCAGATCGGGGATCGCCAGGGTCGTAGTAGTAGTGGAAGTGGACGTCGACGTCGAGGTCGTTGTCGTCGAAGAGCTGGTAGTGGTGGTCTCCCCATCGGGAGATTCCTCCTCGGCGAGCGTCGTAGTCGTGGTCGAGGACGTCGTCGTGGTCGTGGTGGGGGGCTCTTCCGCGGGCCTCACCTGATCGTGGAAGCTCTGCAGACTCACCGCGGCAAAAAAGCTCTCGATTTCAGCCTGCACCTCCGGCGGAACGTCCTCGTCCGGCGTGTAGACGGTGGGCACGGCGTCGGCCTCCTCGTCACGCCGGACCTGGGTGGCCTCCATGTCGACCACCTTGATTAGCCGGTCGGCCGTGTAAGTGCGCGAGGCCGGCTCTCCTTCCAAAGGTGGATCTGGCTCGGTTAGTTGACCGGCGATCAATGCGAAGGAAGCTGCAATTGCCACCACCACAAAAGCCAGGATACGAAGCCACTTCGGGTCCACCGTGGTGGCCGCCAGCCGGTCGCGGATCCTGCTCATGAGCCGTTTTCCTCAAACTCGGCATACGCCTCGACGATGGCCGCCACGATGCGATGTCGAACTACGTCGGAGGCATGGAGCGTGACGAAAGCGACCCCGGGTACCGTTGAGAGAACCTTGCGGGCCTGACGCAGGCCGGAGCCATTGGCGGTCGGCAGGTCGGTTTGGGTGATGTCACCGGTGATGACCATTTTCGAATTGAAGCCAAGGCGGGTGAGGAACATCTTCATTTGCTTGGGTGAGGTGTTCTGTGCCTCATCGAGGATCACAAACGAGTCGTTGAGCGTCCGGCCCCGCATGTAGGCAAGAGGAGCGATCTCGATGGTTCCCTTATCCATCAATGTTCGAGTCTCATCCGGGCCGAGCATTTCATAAAGCGCGTCATAGAGAGGCCGTAGGTATGGATCAACTTTGGCCTGCATGTCGCCCGGCAGGAAACCGAGCCGTTCGCCGGCTTCGACGGCCGGCCGCGTTAGGAGGATGCGTCGAACCGCCCCGCTGGTGAGCGCCTCCACCGCAGCCGCCATCGCCAGATAGGTTTTACCCGTCCCGGCGGGCCCCACCGAGAAGACGAGCGTGTTGTCACGGATCGCATCGATGTATCCCTTCTGGCCGGCCGTCTTGGCGTGAACGATCTTGCCCCGCCCGACGCTGATGCCGTCTGTGAAGATTCCGGCGGGGCTGGGGACATCGTCACGGACCATCGAGACCACCCGGTCCACCTGCCCTGGCTCCAGTGGCTGGCCTTCCTGCACGATGAGCAGCAGCTCCTCAACCGCAGTGCGGGCAATGCTGGCCTCGCCGTCGGGGCCGGTGATCAGGAGTTGGTTTCCGCGCGCGACGAACCGGACCTCTGGGAAGGCCTGTTCAATATCGCGCAGATGGCGATCGCGTTCGCCCAGGAGCTCGAGCATCAAGTGATTGCTCGGGACACGAAGGGATAACTCGGTCATCGGGTGTGGTGCACGGGGGAAGCCTCCGGAGGGAGGATGAGAATTGGCAGTATATCGGCTGTAGCGCCCAACCCCTCAAGAAAACTTACCCGGGAGGCCAATTCATGGTGCGGCCCCCCAGCACGTGAAAATGGAGATGGAACACGCTCTGGCCTGCGTTTTCACCCACATTGGACACCAACCGCCAACCCCCATTTATTTCCATGCCAATCCCTGCCGCCACCCCGAAAAGCTCACCGAGGAGCTCGTCATCGGCCCTTTCGATCTGGGCGGCCGATTCGATGTGACGCTTGGGTATCACCAGAACATGGGTGGGAGCGACGGGATTGACGTCGTCGAACGCCAGGACGTTCTCGGTTTCAGCGCGGACGCTCGCCGGGATCTCACCGGAGACGATCGAACAGAAAAGGCAATCGTTCATAAGCAGCCGACTGGCCACTAGGCCGTCGTGACACCCAGATCGGAGAGACGACGGGAGAAATCCTCTTCTCCCTGGTGGAGAAGGAGCGACAAGAGGCGCAAGTCATTGCGCCTGATAGTGAGAACCCGGCCGTTGAAGTCCTGGCGCATCATCTGGATGGCCCGCAAGAACTCTTCCAACAGCTTCGACTCGCGCCCCGTCAGAGAGTCGATCTTGTTGAGATCAACTGTGACACCACCGCTGGGAACGGACGTTAGCTGCGCAGCATCGCCGACTTCCTCTTGCGGAAGCAGATTGCTCGGGCTGACGTTGAAAAATGCGGCCAGGCGATGCAGCCGTGGAAGCGAGAGTGCCCGCTCGCCACGCTCGTATGCGCCGAGCACGGAAGCCTTGAACTCTCTAGCTGAGATTTCTTCAACGTCCTGGAGGGAAAGACCGCGCTGCTTTCGGATCGACCGCAGGCGTTGGCCTACAGCCTCGTTGTAGGTCAATTCTCTTCCTTCCTCGCCCACCCGGGGCCCCCTGCCTTTGGTCGACACAGGCCTGTCGGCCTACTGGTGCCTCATCATAAGCTTCGTCATCCCCACCTAGCCAGTCATTCACTCACGGCCGCAGCCGACCGGACCTGTCGAGGATCAACGTGGCGGCGGAAACTGCCGCCGTTTCCACTCGCAAGACTCGCCTCCCAAGGCCCAGGGGGACGGCGCTACTCGGGACCTCCTCGTCTGCCAAGCCGGCTTCCGGGCCTATGAGTATCATACCACCATCGACTACTCTGGGTGGTGGTGGACCGCCGGGGACCGCAACCCATAGCGGCGAAAAATCGGTGGGGGCCCGGGGCGGTGTCAGCGGATCCACCGCCATCAGCCAGGCTCCTCTGCTCTGCTCGAGCGCTCCACTCGCCCATGATTGGGCCTTTTCCTGCCGGGGGGGACGGCCCTCGCCATACTTGGCCTGCATCCACACCAGCCGATCCACGCCTAACTCGGCGAGCTTTTCGACCACGTAGCGTGCCCGTTCGGTGCTTTTGGGCGGCGCCACCGCCAGGGCAACCGGAGGCATGGGCCGGGCTTCGAAGTGCTCCTTTCCCCGCGCCAAAGCCGCGCCTTCAATCGCCCCGGAGCCAACCGTCCCGGCTCCGTCCGTATACGAAAGCGGGGAGCCTGGCGTCAACCGGAGCACCTTCAGCAGATGGTGCTGCTGTAAGTCGCTGATCTCGAGCTCCGCTTCTTCCCACGGCCCGGGAATCAGCAGGTGGGGTATGTGGCGCACGACAACAACAGTATCCGGCGGAACACTATCGGCGCCGGCGCCGGCGCCCCCGGGAAGCGGCCGGGTTCTCTGCCCTCAGCTCGGCCAGCTTCCGCATCAGTTGCTCTTCCTCCTCGGAAAGCTCGCGGGGAATATCAACGTCAATCTCTACAATCAGATCTCCCCGCCCTCGACTATTGAGGCGCCCGATACCAGCGCGAGGCACCTTCACGGTGGTACCCGGCTGGGTGCCGGGCGGGATCTCGAGTGATACGGTCCCGCCCTCCACCAGAGGCACGGCGACTTCGGTACCGAGAGCTGCCTCGGTGACACCGACCGTCAACCGATGCCGGAGGTCGAACCCGGAGCGGACGAATCGGGGGTCTGGCTCCACCGCCACCTGCACGTAAAGATCGCCGGGCCGGGTGCCCCCGGGGCCCTCTCCCCCTTCTCCACGCAAGCGCAGCCGTGAGCCTGAGTCGATTCCGGCCGGGATGTGCACCGTAAGTGTGCGCTTGGCTTCGACCAACCTTTGCCCGCCGCAGCTCGGGCACAAGGACTCCACCACCTCCCCCCTTCCCCCGCACTGACTACAGGTCTGCACCACGCTCATCGTGCCGAGCATGGTGCGCCTGGCGACCTGCACCGAACCCTGTCCGTGACACCGGCCGCACGTCACGGGCTCTGTGCCGTCCTTGGCTCCGCTCCCGTGGCATTCCGAGCAAGCCCGGGGAGCATGGAAGGTCAGCTCCTTATCCACACCGAGAGCCGCCTCAGCCAGAGTCACTCGGGATTCGACGAGGAGATCCTGCCCCCCGCCAGACCGCTTAACGAAAGGGTCGCTAAAACCGCCGCCGAAAAAACTGCCAAGAAGGTCGTTGAGACTCCCGAAGTTGGCGAATAGATCTCCAAATTCGAGAGTCTCGCCCCGGTCATAACGGGCCCGCTTGTCGGGGTCGGACAGAACCTCGTAGGCCTCGGCAATCTCGCGAAAGCGAGATTCGGCGGCCGGGTCGTCGGGGTTGGCGTCCGGGTGGGTCTGGCGGGCCAGATAGCGAAAGGCCTTCTTGATGTCATCAGGCGTCGCGTCGGGCAACACCCCAAGAATCTCGTAGTAGTCCTTCACGAGTTGAGGTTTTCGGTGAGGCCGTCCCCCACCTCCTCCACCACCCTGATAGTGCGTCGATAATCCATTCGCATCGGTCCCAGCACGGCCACCCTCCCCGCCTGGCGCTCGTCGACCCCAAAGGACGTTGACACGACTGCAAGATCCAGCTCAGTCCGACCGAGGTCCGGCCCGATTTGGACCGAGGTGCCCTGGCCCTGAGACCCCACAAGCTCGAGAAGCTCCGACTCTCGCTCCAGCAACTCGAGAACGAAATGGACCTTGGTGATGTCTTCCCACAGCTCAGCCAGATGGCTGGTACCTCCCACGAAGAGCTCGCGGCTCTCGTCCTGGGATCGCATAGCTGCCTCAGAGAGGGCGGCGAACAACTCGGCATCAGACACGGGGAGCTTGGTTGGCACCTCCGCGAGCGGAGCGCGAGCGTCGTCGAGGGTCTCCCCGACGACGGTCCTGGAAAGCACTCCTTCCAGCTCCACGACCTGTGCATGGTCGAGAGGCTTGGGGAGTCGCACGAGCTCCTGGGTTACGCGCCCGGCTTCCGTCACCAGCACCATCATCAGCACCCGGCTCTCGATCTGTACCAGCTGCACGCCGTGAATCTTCTCACTTTGGAGACCCGGACCTATCACCACCGCCGGATAGGCAGTCAGGTCGGTCAGCAGCTCAGAGGTTTGCCGCAACAGGGTGCGCAGCTCGGAATGAAACGAGGCGAAGAACTGATCGATACGGTCCCTGGTCTTCGCTCGCAGATTGGCGGGGTCTGAGAAGTCCACATAGAAACGGAACCCCTTGTCACTGGGGATTCGGCCGGCCGAAGTGTGCGGCTGGACCAGATAGCCCTCTGACTCCAGAGCCGCCAGGTCGTTGCGGACGGTGGCCGAAGACACCTGGAGGTCGGTGTTCTCGAGGATGACGCGAGAAGAGACCGGTTGCCCGGTCCGAATATGCTCATCGACCAAAGCCCGAAGCACGGTGGCCTTGCGGTCGTCCATCACACGAATAGTAGCAGGGGTTAGCAGTCCTTAGGTGCGAGTGCTAAGAGCCTGAGCGGGCTCGGCCAGGCCGAGCACCACCCGGGCTACCGCATCCGTCAGCAACGGATCGATCACCTGCAATCGATCGCCCCTTATGGCTACCACTCCCCCATCCACCAGCTGCTTTCCTTCCGGATCGCTCAAGAAAGCCACGGCGACCCTCCCGACCTCGACGCCCTGCCGCATACGGACCCCGAGGAAAGCTCGCTCCAGCTCCTTGTCCCAACCGTGGATAACTTCGCGACCCAGCTCCGGGCGCTCTCCACCCGCAACCCGATCGAGGTAGGTGTCGAGGTTGCGAACATTGCGTCGCCGCACACCGCCGACGTGGCCGTGGGCGCCAAGCCCGAAGGCCACGTAATCACCCTGGGCCCAGGTGTTGAGGTTGTAGCGGCACTCGTGCCCGGCCCGGGCGTAGTTGGACACCTCGTAATGATCAAGCCCGGCTGCCACCAACC
>JAUXLW010000077.1 GCA_030623545.1 Acidimicrobiia bacterium
ACGATGGTCTATGCGGGCGCCGACTCCCGATGCCGAAGCCACCTCAGCGAGATGGCCAATAAGACCGTAACCGGTGACGTCTGTGCCGGCCCGTGCTCCGGCGGCGATTCCTGCGTCAACCGCGTCGCGAATGAGCTCGGTCATCACAGCAATAGCGGCTGCGACCTGCTCTTCGGTAGCAAGCTGGCGCTTGATGGCGGTTGCGACCAGGCCGGTTCCGATCGGTTTGGTGAGGACAATGGCGTCACCCGGCCGGGCACCGGCATTGGTGATCATGCGAGATGGGTCTACCAGTCCGGTAACGGCCATCCCATACAGAGGCTCCGGGTTATCAATCGAGTGGCCCCCGACGAGGACACATCCGGCCTCGAGCAACACGCTGGCTCCACCCCGCTGGACCTCGCTCAGGAGCTCGAGTGGCAGTTCATCCCGAGGCCAGCCCACGACGTGCATGGCCGTGATAGGTCGACCACCCATGGCGTAGACGTCGGCGAGGGCATTCGTGGCGGCGATGCGGCCCCAGTCGAACGCATCGTCAACGATAGGCGTGAAGAAGTCGACTGTTTGCACAAGCGCCTCGCTCTCCGACAGGCGGTAAATCGCCGCGTCGTCGGAGCGCTCGACACCGACGAGCAAATCCGGATGCGTAATCACGTCTGAGTCGCGTAAAGGGCGCAGAACCTGCGCCAGCTCAGCTGAACTGAGCTTGCATCCTCAGCCGGCGCCGTGGGAGTACTTCGTCAATCTGGTCTGGGACATATCGGCAGCCTACGGCCGCCGGGAGCGAGCGGACACCGCCTTGCCTTTCGCCAAACGCCGCGGGTCACTACAATCGGCGTCGAGGTTGGACTAAACGCCTGACCCCGGCGTGACCAACCAGCAGTGATTCCTCAACCCCCCTGAGGATCCTGCATGACGAGCCCCGGAATTCCGGGGCTCGTCCTGTTGGTAAGGCCTTCTAACCTGGCGGGGCAATGAAGTTCACCTTGCCCCGCCCGCGCCAGTTGGCCCGCCACCTACGGGAGGTCGCGCAGCGCCGTCCGGAAAGCGCAGAGGAGTACCTCGAGGCCCATCCCCAGGCCTGGGGCTCAATTGCCGAGGTTGATCCCCATGATGCGGCCGACATCCTCGAAGCGTTGGGCCCGGAGCGATCCCTCTAACTTATTTCCCGGCTCGGCGCCGTGCCGGTCGCCCGGCTTCTCGAGGAGATGAACGACGGCGCCGCTGCTGAGCTTCTCTCTGCCGTCCCGCCTGAGCGAGCGGCGACACTATTTGCCGTCATGGGCTCGGACGAGGCCGTCGACATTCTCAACAAATTCGACGAGGAGCCACGCGACGAACTGGTAGCGACGCTCGATCACGAGGCAGCTGCCGAGGTGCGGCGCCTTCTCGCCTACCCGCGAGACTCGGCCGGCGGCTTGATGACCACCGAGATCGCATCCTTGCCGATGGGCTTGAGCGCTGGTGAGGCTATCGAAGCTCTGCGCCGGCTTCACGAGGCACTCGACGACCTCTCCTACGTCTATGTGGTAGACGCTGAGGCCCGGCTACAGGGGGTCGTGTCGTTCCGCGAGCTCGTGTTCGCCAGGCCATCCACCGGTCTCGATCAGGTCATGGTGCCCAACCCGGTCCGGGTGGCAGCCGACACCGACCGGGAGCTCGTTTCCGATCTGATCCAGCGCTATAACCTGTTCGCTTTGCCGGTGGTCGACGGAGATGAGCGACTCCTGGGACTGGTCACAGTCGAAGAAGCCATGGAGGCAATTCAGGAAGAGGCCAGCGAGGACATGGCGGTGATGGTGGGCGCTGGTTCCGAGGAAACGGTCCGCACGGCCGCATCCGTGTCGATCCGTAACCGGCTTCCCTGGATAGTGGTGAATCTCGCCCTGGCAACCATCGTCGCTCTCACAATCGAGCGGCAGAAGGAAGTCTTCGACGACTTCGTGGTACTGGCGGCCCTGATGCCCGTGGTAGCTCTCATCGGCGGAAACGGCGGGGCTCAGAGCCTGGCAGTAGTAATCCGTTCGATGGCCATCGACCAGGTCCCGAGCCAAATGGTTCGCAAGGTGCTGAAGCGGGAGTTCCGCATCGGAGTTTCTCTCGGCATCGTCGTCGCCGGCCTGTCGAGCCTGATGGCATTCGTGTTCAGCGGTGGGCAAGTCGACGTAGCCTTTGTGATGGCGCTGGCGGTGTTCGGCAACATGGCTCTGGCGACGCTGGCCGGAGCCGGTATCCCCATACTCCTGCGCTCTTGGGGATTCGACCCGGCATTGGCTTCGAATATCTTTCTGACTTTCGTCACCGACATGGTGGGCTTTGCCGGTTTCCTGCTCATTGCCACTCTGTTGCTCTAAGACACTGAGATAAACAGAGAGGGCCGGCTGTGAGACCCGGCCCTCTCTGTCGAGGAGGAGCGTTGAAGCGTTGAGCCTTCAACAATCTCACAATCGGCCATTGCCGAAATTCCTAAGGAAGCATCGCGGGCGATGCCAAAAGGACTAGTCCTCTGCCGCGAGCCATTCCTGGTAAGTGACGCCCAACGGACGAAAGTTGGTGGCTCGGAAACGGCGCCCCAGCTCATCGAACAGCTCGGGGTCGGGATAAGTGCGCATTCCCCACTCGGCAAGGTCGAGGCCGGGGCGCCAACCTGCCGAACCGAGCGCTTCATCAACCCGCACACGCCAGTCCCGGGGCCCCTTCGGCCTGGAAAGCCAGTAGCGCTGCAGACGCTGGGAGCGACGGACGGCTCTGTGAATTATCTTGACGGCCTCCCGGTCGAGCCCGGCAATGCCGTCCGCCCGGGCTTCCACCCATTCGGCAAAGGCGGCATCATCCCAGGATCCGGGCTCGAGAGTCACCGACTCGTACAGCTCGTCGATTTCGCTGAGGAGAGCGAGCACCGAGCCGGTGCTCAACGACGATCCATCACTGCAACGCGGCCTCGACCCTGGCTGAGAATGCGGCGGCCAGCCTGGCCGACAACGGCCCGGAGGCCAACGAAACGTCTCCTATCGCAGTGATGGGCAGTATCTCCTTGAGGGTGGACATCGCCACCGCCTCATCGGCCGCGAGGATCCGGTCAATGGGGAAGCGCCCTTCATCGGTCGCGACTCCGATGTCGGCGGCGGCTTTGAGCGCCTCAGCCCGCGTGATCGACGCCAGGATGCCAAGGTCGAGGCTGGGAGTCTCGAACACCTCTCCTGCAAACCACCCCACTGTGAAAGTGGGCCCTTCGAGAACAAACCCGTCCTGCGACACGAGAAGGGCATCATCAAAGCCGGCCTCGGCTGCGTGTCGGTGCGTTGACATGTTGGGGGCATAGGAGATTGTCTTGGCCCCCATCAAATCCCAGGGCTCACCTCCGCTGTGCCATGGAGCCGGTATCGGGAGAAGGCGGAGGTGGGCTCCGTATTCAGGCAGTGGCTCCCAGGCCACGATGCAGCGGGCCGGGGCATCGATATCGTTCAATATCCCGCCCCGGGTGACGACGCAGCGCACGAAACAATCCCCGCCATCAGCGGCCACGGCTTGCATCCACTCGGCGATCGCCTCGAGAGGAGGAGTCTCGAGCCGACTCTGGGCGGCGCTCCGGCGCAGGCGCGCCAGATGACCTTCGAGATCAAAGAGCCTCCCGCCGTAGGCTCTGGCAACCTCAAAAACCCCGTCACCTCGTTGCAGGCCCAGGTCGAAAACAGAGATAGTTGCTTCCGAAGGCTCAACGGGAACACCGTCGATGAGAACTCTCATGTGGCTGAGAATAGTGGAGGTCCCGCCCAAGTTGGACCACCCTGTTCGGGGCTTACTTCTTCTCTTTGGCCTTCATGGCCCGCTTGGCTTCCCGAATCTCCTCGATGCGGTCGAAAGTATCCACGTCGGCAATAGAGGCCCAGTCGGCGGCCACCTGCTCCCACCCCGGGGGGCCTTCCCCAAGGCGTTTACCAACGATTCCTACGAAGATACGCGCCTTAGCCTCTCCGAACCCCGGCAGGTCGCGGAGGCGCTTGTAAAGCGCCTCCCCCGATTCAGCTTCCTGCCAGATCCGCTCCGGCTTTCCGTCATAAGAATCAGCGATGGCCTCACACAGCGCATGTGCCCGCTTGCCCATCGACCCGGGGAATCGGTGCAGGGCGGGTTTGTCTGAGAAGAGAGCGACGAACTTCTCCGGATCCATCTGGGCGATCTTGCCGGCATCGAGCTGTTGACCTAGACGCTGTTCGAGCAGGTAAGGGGCCCGGAAGGCCCACTCCATCTTCACCTGCTGGTCGAGCAGCATGCCCAGCATGAGCGCCAACGAGTTGTCGGCCAATAGAGCGTCGGCCTTGGAATCGCCCGTCCACGGGAATGTCTTGGCAGTCATGTCCAGGAAGCTAGTGGTCCGTCGCACAAATCAACACCGCATCGCGCGCGCTGTTTCCACGACAGACCACACGTGAATGTTGCGGGCGTTTTACTTTGGGCGGTACCAGTTGGTGATCGGGAGGCGGCGATCCTTACCAAATGCTTTAGTCGAGATTTTCACGCCGGGAGGAGATTGGCGGCGCTTGTACTCGTTGTGGTCCACCAGCCGGGTCACCCGGTAGACCACGTCAGGATCGTGGCCTTGTGAAACGATGGAGTCGACCGACTCGTCACCCCCGACATACAGCTCGAGCACGGCGTCGAGGGCGTCGTACTCCGGCAGGGCATCGGAGTCGAGCTGATCCGGCCGCAACTCGGCCGAGGGGGGCTTCTCGATAATTACCTGCGGAATAAGCTCCTCTTCACGATTGCGCCACCGGGCAAGGCGGTAAACCCTGGTCTTGAAGACATCCTTGAGCACTGCAAACCCACCCACCATGTCGCCGTAGAGGGTGGCGTATCCCACTGCCAGCTCTGACTTGTTGCCCGTGGTCAGCACCATGGGGCCAAACTTGTTGCTGAGCGCCATCAACACAGCTCCTCTGACCCGAGCCTGGAGGTTCTCCTCGGCCACTCCCGGCACAGTCCCGGCGAATGGCGACGCGAGGGCAGTGAGATACGAAGCGAAAACATCGTCGATGGGGATCACATCGAAACGGAACCCGAGCCGCCGCGCCAGTTCAGCAGAATCGTCCACCGAGCCTGCGGAACTGTAACGAGACGGCATCGAGACTCCCCACACCCGGTCCGGGCCTAACGCGTCCACGGCGATCGTCGCGGTCAGGGCCGAGTCGATGCCGCCGGAAAGACCGAGCACCACCCCGGGGAACTCGTTCTTGCGAACGTAATCGCGCAGACCGAGCTCCAGCGCTGCATAAATCTCAGCATCTTCGGAAAGCCGCGGATCCGACTTAGGAGGAGGGGCGGCTTTTTCCGTGCGGAGCTGATGCTCCGGCACCCCCGGCAGGCCGGTCAGGCCGCTGAAGCCCATCTCCACATCCGCCCAAAACCTGTCCTCCGCAAATTGCCTCGCCTGATAGACAATGCGACCGTCGGAGTCGAGGATCATGCTGGCGCCGTCGAAGACCAACTCATCCTGGCCCCCGACCAGATTCACATAAATGAGCGGGACTCCGGCTGTCGCCGCCTGATGCTGAAGCAGCTCGATGCGCTCTCGATCCTTGTCAAAGTGGTAGGGCGAGGCATTGATGTTGATCAGGACCTGGGCTCCCGTCTTCGCCTGGAGGAGAGGAGGCCCATCTTCCACCCAGATGTCCTCGCACACTGAAATACCGAGCGATGCCTCGCCCAGGCTCCAGACCGGGTTCGGGTCACGGCCGGGAACGAAATAGCGCTCTTCGTCGAACACCCCGAAGTTGGGGAGATGCACCTTGTGGTACACGCCCCTCACCTCCCCGTCGTAGAGCAACGCCGCCGCGTTGGCCGCCGACCGGCTAACCGAGTCCTCCAGCGTTGTGCTGGTCACCGGATCGGTTCTATCGACAAATCCCAGCACGGTCAGCATCGGACCGGAGGCCGCGGCAATATCGTGCAAGACATCCAGGTTGGCGCTGATGAAGTCGTCACGCAGCAGAAGGTCTTCCGGAGGATATCCGGTCACAGCTAGCTCGGGCAGAGCGAGAATGTCGGCCCCCTCCTCAGCGGCCCATGCCATGGCCTGCAGTATGCGGTCACGATTGCCGGCCAGGTCACCGACCACCTGATTTATCTGGGCCCCGGCTATCCGTACAAACATGCCCTCAGATTAAGCCGGGACCCCCGGTCGGCCGGCAGCATTGCGGCGACGTTGTTAGAAGGACACGAAGGAGAGCTGGTCGAATGTTGCCAGGTCGTTGGCACCAACACCCATCTCGGACACCGA
>JAUXLW010000027.1 GCA_030623545.1 Acidimicrobiia bacterium
CTTCGTGCGCTTCACCGACGACCCCGGGACTGTGGTGTATTACGCCACCTACACCGCGTACGACGGGACCCAGATCCTCCCTCAGCTCATAGAAACCAGGGACTTCGTCTCCTTCCGAATCGCCACCCTCAATGGAAGCTCCGCCCAGAACAAGGGCATTGCCTTCTTTCCGCGCAAGATCGACGGTCGATACGCTGCGCTGTCCCGCCAGGACAACGAGAACAACTACCTCATGCTCTCGGACAATGTGCGGTTCTGGAACGACACCGAGAAGATCCAGATCCCGGACCGGCCGTGGGAACTCATGCAGATCGGCAATTGCGGGTCCCCGCTTGAAACCGAGGCCGGTTGGCTGGTGATCACGCACGGGGTTGGGCCGCTGCGGCGGTACACCCTGGGAGCCATCCTTCTCGACCTGCAGGATCCATGTCGGGTCCTCGGTCATCTCAAGGACCCGCTTCTGGCACCCAATGAGGACGAGCGCGAAGGGTACGTACCCAACGTCGTCTACTCATGCGGCAGCATGGTTCATGGCGATTTTCTAGTCCTCCCCTACGGCTTCTCGGACGCCGGAGCGGGCATCGCCACCGCCTCCCTCGACGACCTTCTGACCCGCCTCACGGAGAAGTGATTCCTTCGCTCTCCCGGTAGCGACCGTAGAGGCGTGAAAGATTCCTCGCCGGGTCCTGCCAGTAGTCATCGGGTTCGATATCGATCCACTCGTAGCTGCCGGGAACGTCCCTGCGGTCGGCGCCGGTGAATGCTGCAACGGACGAAACGGAGGGTTTGGAGCTTCCGTCGGCGCGCCACAGCCCAAAGAAGCGTTCGTGAACCGCTTCGTCGAGCGGCGGATCGCTCCAGATGGCGGGCCGGTAGTCCGAGTAGCACCACAGCATGGCCCCCGCGCACCCGGCGCGTTGCAGTTCAACCAATGCCCGGTGCGTGTATGCGGCGGCAGCCTCCTCCTCGACAAGTGGGGAGCTGCTCTGTCGCACGGTGCTCATAGCGCCCGGGTCAGAGGGTCGATACGTGGGCAGGCCGAATTCTGAAAACAGGAGCTCACGGCCGTTTCCCAACCAGCGGGTGACGTGGGCCAAGAACGGCAGCAGATGCTCATCCGTCGGGCCCTTGGCCCAGCCGGCGTAGATGGGATAGCCGTGCATGCAGAGGAAGTCGCAGAACTCGGAGGCTTCCGCCGGTCCGAGCTTGCGATCTTCTTCCAGATCCTCCATGTGCAGGCCAACCGTGATGAGAACCGCCTCGTCGGCCCTGCGGATCGCATTTGTAATGCGGTCCAGCCATGAGCTGGCGGACGATCGGCTTGGCGGTACCACGCAGTTGGAATTCTCGTTGCCGAGATCCCACGCCCACACGGCGTCGTGGCCGGAGAGCGCGGTGGCTGCCTCCCCCGCCAGCAAAGCCTGAGCCCCGGTAATTGCAGTGTCTGTGTACCAGTTGCGCAATCCGGGGTTGGCGATGCGCCCGCCGGACATCACCCGAAAACGGCCGTCGCCTTCCGGCCCACCCAACGCCCACGGGGGGATCCAGTTGACGCCGCTCATGTGACCCGTGAAGAGGGTCGGCATGATTACCAGGCCGGCCTGGTCCGCAAGATCCGCCACGGTGACAAGGCGCTGGAGCAACCCGGCATTCACGGTTTCGGGGGCAGGCTGGAAATCCTCCCAGAGCAGCGACAACCTGACCGAGTCGAATCCGCTCGCCGCAATCCGGGCGAAGTCAGCGCCAACTTCGGCGCCGTCGAAGTCTGTCCACCAGCCCATCGCGGTGCGGGCCGGCCAATAGTTGACACCGAGTCGAAAGCCGTTGGATTGATCGGTTGGTTTGGTGTCAGCGGGCATCGTCTGGTTCGGCCCGCTTCATTGAATGTAGCTCTACGACCCTGTGGTAAACCGCGATGTACTCCTCCACCATTCGGTTCGAGTCGAATCGACTCTCGACTGACTTACGCACTGCTATCCGGTCGATGGTCTCGGCGGCGTGGACGGCCGTGACCGCCTCGCCGATGGAGCCGACGAGATAGCCATTCTCACTCTGGCGGACAATTTCCGACATCGACCCTCGCCGGCGGGCGATGACCGGCGTTCCGCAGGCCATCGCCTCGACCACACTGAAGCCGAACGGTTCGTCGAAGTTGATGAGATGCAGGAGCGCCCGGGCTCCACCGAGCAAGTCGTCGCGGAGATCCGGGCCGACCGGACCGACGTACTTGATCCGATCTCCGTCCAGCTTCGGCTCTACGAGCCGCGCGAAGTAGTCGTCGTCCTGGATGATGCCCGCAATCGTCAACGGCATTCCTGCCTGTCGGGCTACCTCGATGGCCTCGGCTGTGCCCTTCTCGGGATGGATACGCCCGAAGAACAGCAGGTAGTCTCCCGCCCCCTGTCGCAAAACAAACTCCTGCATGTCGATGCCATGGTGGATGGTGGCAACGTATTCGAGGTTCTCATGCCGGTCTGCTTCGCTGATCGCCACGTAATAGCCGCGCTGGTTGTACTTCTCGAATACGGGCAAGATCCCCTCCGACGAGAATCCGTGAATTGTGGTGACGACCGGAGTGTCGACCAGGCTGCTGTAAGTGAGCGGTAGGTAATCGAAGCTGTTGTGGATCACATCGAACTCTTCGGCTCGCTCGAACACCTCCGAGATATGCAGGCACTCCCAGACCTTGGGGTCCAACCCCGGGTCCTCGGAGTATCCCCGGGGAGCCGTCCCTACTAGATGCGCCCCTGTGACCGAGTCGGCGGTGGCAAACAGCGTGACGTCGACACCGCGGGCCACCAGCCCTTCGGTCAGAAGGGACACGAACTGCTCCCACGGCCCATAGTGGCGCGGGGGCACTCGCCATGAGATCGGGGCAAGCAGTGCCACCCGGAGTTGCCTGTTTGACGGCGCCGCAGACGAAGTCACACGGCGAGGGTAGCCCCGCCCTCCGAGCCCGGAGCGGAAGACGCGAACCTGGAAACGCGTCCGGGCCGGCGGGTTGCCTTGGCGAGACCGCAGGCCCTCTGAATCACGCTGGCCCCCCAATCGCCATGTGCTACCACCGGAGGCGATGCTGCGCGCCGATAGGAGTTAGGAAACCCGATCATTAGCATCGGTTGTACCAACGACTCTTCACCCGGGAGGAACGTAAGTGAGCGCCAGCCCATCCTCGCCTACCGGCAGCCATGCTCTGACGACGATGACGGAAGGCAGATCTGCCACTCACGACGACTACGGCACCTTTGAGGAGGCGATGGCTCAGGCTCGCGCCGAAATCGCCGAGGCGACCCGCCTCACTTTCCACAACAAGACTCTGGTGGTCGTGTCCGACGACCAGAACCGTATCCTGTGGGCGGCAGCCAGCGATGGCTGGGAGGCCGATTACCGGCCGGGATCGGCTCCTGAAATGCACTGAGAGGCACCGGGCCAATATCGGGAGACCCCTTGCTCGCCACATAACGTGCGACCGACAGCGACGGGCATGATTGGGGGGCCGCCTAACGGGGAGCACCGGCGCGGAGAGTCGAACAACCGTGTCACACCCCACCGTTACCATCTCTTCCAATGGCTCGCCTCTATGTCGAGGAGTGGTCGCCGGAGTACGGTGCCTCGGTTGATACTGATGAGTCGCTCGCGCCCAGCGAGGGCGAGGTCGATGTCACTGTTGAGCAGGCTCTGCCGTGGGATCCCGTCGACGGCGTCGATGACGGATTCCCGGCGATTGCTTTTGTCGACGGCATCAGGCGGGTGGATGCCCGGCTGACCATCGACGACCCTGCGGCCGGGCCCACGCCCGGGATCTGTGGTTCCTTTGCCGCCGGTGCCGCGGTGTGGCGAAGGGAGCCGCTGTCCACCGCGGTGGAGGCGGTTCGGGTGCAACGGCTTGCCATCTTCACCGGTGGAGCCACCGCCGAGCTTCCCGCGCTGGGGCACGGCCTCAGCTACGAGATCGAATCGGTTACCGAGTCAGATCCCGGTTTGCTCATTTCCCACTTTCACACGCAGATGCGTCGCACGGAGGCTGAAATCGCCCTCGAGTTGGCGCGGTCCGGTTACTTCGTGGTCGCCGATGGCCCGATTTCCGAGCTAGCGGCGGAATCGGTGGTGGGGTACATCAAGAGCCATCGGGTCTCGTATCTGCCGCAAGATGTGATGCCGATCATGGCCCGGCTCGAGCCGGGCCAGCGGACGCCGCTTTTTGGCATGCCGAGTTACAAGCGTTACTCCTGGTACCAGCGATTGAGTCGTCCGGCCGGCGGCCACAGCTGGTCGGGAGTAGTCCGGTGTGAGGCACCGCAGTCTCTCGGCCTCGAACGAGCGGTGGTCCTGGCCAATCGCACAGCCGCACTGTTGCCCCGCTTCCGGTCCGAGCCGCACATCGATCCTCGCGCCCCGCAGAACCTGGTTCCGATCGGTGCGCTGGAACGGCAGCTCCGGGCCCGGCTTGGCGATCGAGACCTGATCTACCGGGCTCTACGAGCTGCGACGATGGGCGTGCCGGCGTGAGGGCCATAATGGGCTTGCCCCACGCGCTGGAGGGACGCTGGTGAAGAACAAAAAGGGGGTCGGGCGCGTGCTCGGCACCCAGCACACTTCGACGCGTGAGTTCCGCGTTGTCCTCGAGGACGACGAGTACCTGCAGCTCGACGACCTGGTAGTCGTCACCACCGAGGTGCCCCGGAAGGGCGAGGTGAAGACCTACGGCATCGTCACGGAAGTCGAGGCAATCTACGAGGGCGCCACATTCGAGTCCGACACCCACCGAATAGCTGCAGAAGGCATTCTCCCCGCAGCCAAGGTGCGCTCAGCCCAGGTGGCGATCACCCGCATCGACCCCGAGCTCTGGGTGTCGCCTGATCCGGGAGAAGTGGTCGACCGCGCCACAGGGGCAGAACGGGATAAGGCTCTGTACAAGGACGAGATGGGGCGTCCGCTGGCCGTTGGCCTGGGTCGCGACGGTGAGCCGGTGTTTGTCGATCTCGACTTCTTTGACGGCCGCAAGGGCGGCCACATGTCGGTTTCCGGGATCAGTGGCGTGGCCACCAAGACCAGCTTTGCGCTGTTCTTCCTGCGCATGCTCACGGCGAACCCGGAGGTGGTCGGCGAAGGCGCCGCCAACATGCGCGTGCTGGTCTTCAACGTCAAAGGAGAGGACCTCCTCTGGCTCGACAAGCACAACAAGGATTTCGACGAGACTGCTGCCAAGGGCTGGGATCGGCTGGGCGTCAAGCCGACCCCGTTCCAGTCGGTCGCCTTCTGGGCCCCGCCCCGCCCCAAGTCGGGTGATGTGGTGGTCCCGGACATCAGCGGTCGTCAGGAAGGAGTCGCCGCCTTTGCCTGGACGCCTCGCGAGTTCGTCGATGAGGGGTTGCTGCGCTTCCTATTCACCGACGCCTCCGACACCCGCAACCAGATCCCTTTCGTCGAGGAACGGGTCGAGGCCCAGCTCAAGCGCTATGCAGTTGACGTCGCCGGCGAGCCCGGGGCACTGGTTCTTCGCGATCCGGTTGAGGGCCACAAGCCGGGTGACGTTGTCACCCCGGCCCGGGGTGAGATGGTGATCCGGGACCTCAAGAGCCTGGCTGAGGCCATCGAGGAATTCGTCGATCCGGCCGACGACGAGCCAGACCAACGCTGGACCGGTCGAGTGCAACCGGGGACGGTTTCGGCATTCATGCGGCGGCTGCACGCTGCCACCAACCGCCTCGGACATCTGATCAGGGCCGGGGAGAGCCGACGTATCGACCGCTTGTCGGCTCAGGTGACTGTGGTGGGAATTCAGTCCCTCCACGATCTCGGCCAGAGATTCGTTGTGGGTGCGCTTCTGGCTGAGACCTTTGCTGAAAAGGAGCGCAGCGGGCGGCGCTTCCCGTTGTCGGTGGTCGTTCTCGACGAGCTCAACAAGTACGCGCCCCGCGATGGCACCAGCCCCATCAAGGACATGCTGATTGATATTGCTCAAAGGGGCCGCTCTCTTGGCGTGCTCCTGGTGGGGGCTCAACAGACTGCCTCCCGCGTGGCGTCCGAGGTCATGGAAAACGCCGCTCTGAAGGTGGCGGGACGGCTTGATGCTGCTGAAGCCGAGCGAGCCGAATATGGCTGGATGCTCCCGTCTACCCGGGCTCGCGCCCGGCTCTTGAAGCCGGGGACGATGATTCTGAGCCAGCCGGCGATTCCGCTTCCCCTGGTGGTCGATTTCCCGTTCCCGCCCTGGGCCACTCGCCGCGAAGAAGTCGTCGAGGAGGGCGACCCCTTCGAAGGGCTGTGATGCGGATCCTCCACACGTCTGACTGGCACGTCGGAAAGAAGCTCGGGCGTTATGACCGCCTTGAAGAAGTGGCCGCCACCATCACCGAGGTCGCCGGGATTGCCGCTTCCGAAAACGTCGACCTGATGGTGCATTCGGGCGACCTGTTCGATCGGCCGTTCCCGCCCATCGACGCGCTACGGGTGGCGCTCGACGGTCTGGTCAGCCTGACCGGGGAGGGCTCGCGTCCGGTCGTAGTGGTCGCAGGCAACCACGACTCCGGTGACCTGTTCGAAGCGCTGGCTCCTTTCCTCGCCGGTTGGGGCATCTATCTGATTGGCCGGATCAAGCCCCCGGCCGACGGCGGGGTCCTCGAGCTCGACACGGTGTCCGGTCGTGCAGTCGTGGCCGGCTTGCCGTTCCTGCGGGAAGGCCATGTGGTCGACTTCATGGCCGATGCCGATCGGTGGTATGGGCAGTATGCAGAGCGGATCCGCCGCCTCACGGAGGTTTATTCGGATCACCTGGTAGAGACGGCGGGAACCGACGCGGTGTCGCTGCTCGTCGCTCACTTCATGGTTACGGGAGCAAGGGTGGGCGGCCATGGCGCACCCCGCGGCGAACGGGAGCTCCATATGGGAGAGGCGTACGCCGCCGGTGAGGGGGCGATCCCCGCCTCGCTGAGCTATGTCGCCATGGGCCACATCCACGCCCCCCAGCCCGTGCCAGGGGCCAACGTACCCGCCGAATACGCCGGCTCCCTTCTCGAACTCGACTTCGGCGAGGCCGGTGAGCAGAAGCGGGTGGTAATCGTCGATGCCCAGCCGGGGCGCCCAGCGAGGATCAGAAGCGTGCCACTGAGTACCGGCCGGCGGTTGGTGCGAGCCGCCGGCACCTGGGACGAGCTGGCGGACCGCACCGACCTGGACGATTTCTATCTGGATCTAGCCGTGGACACGGAAGGACCCGAGCCGGGGCTCGGCGCCCAGGCGGTGGAGCGCTTTCCATACCTCGTCAAGGTGACGGCCGTCTACGAACGGCCCGAATTGGAAGAGGTGTCGCGCGGCCAGCTTCCCTGGGACCAGGTGTATGCCGAGTTTCGTGAACGCGAACGGGGTGAGCCTGCTTCCGAGGAGCTGCTGGCGACCTTTCGCGAGGTGTCGGACGAGGTGGAACATGCGACCCCTTGAGCTGACCCTGAAAGGCTTCCAGTCGTACGCCGACCAACAAACCTTCGATTTCCGGGATCGGCGGCTGGTCGGAATAGTCGGCCCGATCGGCGCCGGCAAGTCGTCCTTGTTGGATGGAATCGCCTTCGCCCTATACGGTCGAACTCCCCGAGCCGGCAAGTCGACCAAAGGGCTCATCAATCAGCGCCAGGGCTCAGCCCACGTCGAGCTGTGGTTCCGGGTAGAAGGTGAGACCTGGCAAGCCGTGCGAGCCCTGCGGCGCAAGGGACAGAGTGCCCACAACCTGTACCGGTACGCCGGTGATGAGCCGGGGGCCGAGCGACTTGAGGAAGTTACCGGAGAGAAGCTGGTGACCGCCAGGGTCTCCGAGTTGCTCGGCCTCGATTTCGAAGGTTTCAGTCGGTCGGTTTTTCTTGCGCAGAACCGCTTTGCCGACTTCCTGGAGGCAACGGCCAGTCAGCGCGATGTGGTTCTCAAAGGAGTATTTGCGCTCGACCGGCTCGATCGCATGGAGGAGGTTGCCAAAACTCGTCGCGATGGCCTTCGTGCCGAACTGGCGGATCTCGAGCGGTTGCGCGGTGAGGTCGAGGCAGATCGGTCTCCTCTGAAAGAGGCTCGGGCGGCTCTCAAAAAGGCCACTACGACGCTTGCTGAGATCGAGTCACATCGCGAGAACGCACGCCGGCTCGAGGTGGCGGCTGCCGAGGCGCTCGGTGATGGCGAGCGGGCTCAGTCGCGTCTCGCTGAGCTCTCCGGCCTGGCGGCGCAGCTCCCGGCCAGGGACAAGACAGGTGTGCTACTCGACCGGGCTGCAGCCGGGAGCAAAGGCCAGACCGAGGCCGAGGCGGCATTGGCCGACGCCACCAAAGGCCTGGAGGCGGCCCGTCGGCTTCAGGCGCAAACGGTCAAGAAGACGGGTGGGCGGGCGGCTCTGGAGCGAGTTGGTGGCCGGCTGGAACAACTGGCCGCTCTCGAGAAGCGAGCGAAAGACGCAGCCGCTGGCTCGAAAACAGCTCGAGCCGGCCTGGAGCGAGCGCAGAAGGATGCGGCCAAAGCGGAAAAGGATCTCGCATCCACGTTGGAGGCGCAGACGGTCGCGGCCGTCGCAGTGGAATCGGCAGCTGAAGCCACCGCCGCCGCAGAGGAGGCACGGCACAGGGCAACTCATGAAGCCGGCGCGCTGGCTCTTCGCGAGGGCCTAGTGGTCGGAGAGCCCTGTCCCGTCTGCGAGCAGACGGTTGTGGTGCCGCCGGGAGCCAAGAAAGCGCCGAAAGCCGACCAGGTCGACCGTGCCCTGGACCGGGCCAAGACGACGCTGGGCAAGGCGCAAGCCGCCAACACCAATGCCGCCACGGCTCACGCCACTGCTCTGGCCAGGGTGGAATCGACCCACAAAGCCCACCTGGCGGCTGAACAACATCAGAAGCAGGCGCTTTCGGCCGAGGAGTCGCTGGCCGCCGAACGTCAAGGCATTTCCGATCAGCTCGAAAAGGCTGTCGGGAAGGAGAAGCCGTCTCAGGTCCTGGAACGATGGCGCTCCCGGTTGGACGAGGCCGATGCCCTTGTAGAGCTAAAAGTCGCCGCCGAGAACGCGACGAGGGACCACCTGGCAACAGAGCAGGCGGCACGTGCCGGGATCGACTCAGAGTTAATCCAGCTTGCCACCACGGTTGCCACTCTGGCCGGGCAGCTCGGCGGCGAGATCCGACCCACGGCCGACGCTACCGAGTTGTCCGACTCGCTCGATCAGCTCCGCGAGCTATGGGAAGAGCGTTCGTCGGCGGCCCAGGATGAGCACAGGGCTTCTATCAAGCGAAGAGAAGAGGCCGAAACAGCAGTTGCCGGGATCCTCCAGCAGCTCGGCCTGACGCCCGGAATAACGTTGGGAGACGCGATCAAGAATGCCGGCGCCAATCAGGCGCGTCTCCAGGAGAGGGTCGAGACCCTGGAGGGTCGAGCGGAGCGGCTCGCCGAGGCGGAGAAGGGCTCGGCCGAAACGGTACAGGCGCTCAACCTCTACACGACACTCGCAGACGATCTGCTGCCCAGCCGCTTTCTCAAGTTTGTCCTCGATGAGGAGCGACGATCGCTGGCCGCATTGGGGAGCGAGCACTTCGCTCGCATGACCAGGGGCCGTTATCGGTTCACGGAAGACGGCGCCTTCAACGTCATGGATCTCAGCGCCGCCGGGGTTGAGCGGAAGGCCGGCACTCTATCGGGTGGGGAATCCTTCATCGCCTCGCTCGGATTGGCCCTGGCGCTTGCCGAGATGGTTACTCGTACCGGAGGCCGACTTGACGCTTTCTTCCTCGATGAGGGCTTCGGCTCCCTCGATCCCGAGCATCTCGAGCTGGCCATGGAGGGCATCGAGGCACTGGTCGGTGGCGACCGGCTGGTAGTAGTCGTGAGTCACGTTCCCCAACTACGCGAAAGGGTGGAAGACCTAATCGAGCTTGATAAGGACCCAACCACGGGGGATACCAGGGTCGTCCGGTCGTGATCCGGCCTCTCGTCAGGGGAGTGATAGTGGATGAGGATCGAGTGTTGCTGACTCTGAGTCGTTTCGATGACGAGGTGTACTTGCTTCCGGGGGGAGAGCCCCGAGCCGGCGAGTCGTCCTCGACCGCCCTCAGCCGCCATGTTCAAGAACAGACCGGGTATGAGGTTGCCGCTCATGAGCTCCTGTGGATCCGGGATCACACGACGTCCAATCATGGGCTCTTGCTTGACCCATCGGGGTCGTATGTGGTCGAGCTCTTCTACAGATGCACCTTGAGCGGAGGGGCGGTAACGGTCGCGCCCGGCGGTGGGCCTCAACAGGTGGCCGTCGAGTGGGTCCCGGGCGACCGCCTTCCCAGCGTGGAGTTCCTGCCTGAGAGTTTGGTGGAACCGTTGGCGGCATATCTGGCAGATCGGAGCGTAATCCCGCCTGTGTATGTCGTCGAAGGCGCTTAGCGGCCCGTCGGCCGACGCCGGGTCTACACTCCGGCGGCTCATGGGAATCAAAGTCGGCATCGTCGGATTGCCCAACGTTGGCAAGTCCACACTCTTCAACGCTCTGACCGGAGCCGGGATAGCCGCGGAGAACTATCCGTTCACGACCGTCGAGCCCAATATCGGAGTGGCCTTCGTTCCCGACCGCCGGCTTCCCGTTCTGGCCGAGATCGTAGGTCCCGAGGATGTCGTGCCCACTGCTGTCGAATTTGTCGATATCGCCGGGCTGGTGGCGGGAGCGTCCGAAGGGGAGGGCCTCGGAAACAAGTTCCTATCTCACATTCGCGAGACGGATGCCATTGCCCACGTCGTCCGTTGTTTCGCCGACGACGATGTCGCCCACGTTGAGGTGGACGTCGATCCGCTACGGGACATCGAAACGATAAATACCGAGCTGGCCCTTGCCGACCTCGGGTCCGTTGAACGAGCAATTGAGCGGGCCGGTCAGAAGGCCAAATCGGGGGACAAGGACGCCCAGCAGCGGCTAGACACTCTGACGAAGCTGCACGCCCACATCGATGCAGGTAATCCGGCCCGTACGCTGGACCTGTCCCCCGATGAAGCCCTCATCGCCAGAGACCTATTTCTGTTGACCTTGAAGCCCATCATGTACGTGGCCAATGTCGCTGAGGACAGGGACCAGAGATTCGTACCGGCGGTGGCGAATCAAGCTGGAGCCGAGAGAGCTCCGCTGGTGGTGATAAGTGCAGCCGTGGAGGACGAGATCATGGCGCTCGACGATGCCGACAAGCACGAGTTCCTGGCCGAGCTCGGCGAGACCGAGCCGGGCCTGAATCGCGTTATCCGGGCGGCGTACATCCTCCTGGGATTGAACACCTTCTTTACTTTGGGGCCCAAAGAGGTACGGGCGTGGCCATTCCGACATGGCGCCACTGCACGCGAGGCAGCCGGCTCAATCCACACCGATTTTGAGCGGGGTTTCATTCGGGCCGAGGTGATCTCCTATGACGATTTCGTTGAGCACGGTGGGGAGAAGGGGGCAAAAGATGCCGGTCTCTGGCACCTGGAGGGAAAGGACTATCTCGTCGCCGAAGGCGACGTGATCTACTTCCGCTTCAATCTGTGAGCTCTCCTTCCCTGGGGTGAAGGTGGGAACCGGAGTCGAGAGGATTTGAGCCTCCCCCTCCTCGCCTTCGCTTCGTTCGGGCGGTCCTCCCCCAGGAGGACATAGGGA
>JAUXLW010000114.1 GCA_030623545.1 Acidimicrobiia bacterium
GAGCCCTGCGCCACCACCAACGGCCGACCAGTGATGAGCCGTAAGGCGAAGAACAGACAAGCACTGCTGACTGCCGGCCGCTAGTTGCTCTCTTCAGTCGAAGAGCGAGCTGAGTGAGGTGCGGGCCTCTTGCTCGAGCATCTTCTGATAGTGACGAGCCGAGTCGACGACGGTTGCCACGTGGGGCTCGATTGTGCGCAGGGTGCGCTCGGGGGCATCGGTGAAGGTGTCTTCGCGCTGAGAGGCGAGAAACAGAACACCGACTACTTCACCGCGCGACCACAGGGGTGCAACTGCAGTGGAGGGCCAACCCTTGATGACTGCTTCCGGCGAGTCGTCGAGGATCTCGTCCTCGCTGGTCCCCCCCGTGAACGAGACCTGGAGGTCCTCGACGGTGACATCGGCGGTGGTGAACTGGCGGCAGCGAAGCGCGGCCAGGGAGCGGAACTCATCGAAGTCGCCGACTGAGATGGTCCGCTCAAACCGAACCAACAGTCGACGCTCCTTAGGCAGAACGATGGCCGACCCGTCAAAATCGATCAAACGATGCAAGATACTGAGCGTCTCGGCGACGGTGGCGTCGAGGTCCATTGCCCTAACCCCCACCCCGACGATGTCGTTGACAATGGTGGCTTCGAAGAGCTTCCGGTCTAAGACTTCGCAAACCCGGCTGAGAACATCGGACTCGTCAAGAGACTGGGGACGGGGCTCTTGCCGGCCCATGTCGGATAGGGCCCGGCTGGCCAGGGCGGACTGGATGGCATCCAGCAGCTCGTCGCCCATCGACTCCTTGGTGAGGTAACCATCGGCGCCAGAGCGTTGACCCCAGTAGCGGTCCTCGGCCGACTCACGGCCCGTCAAGATCAGAACGGGGATGTGGCGGGAAGCGGGATCCTCTTTGATGAGGCGGCAGACGACGTATCCGTGCAGCTTGGGCATCTGAATATCCAGCAGGACGAGATCGGGGTTGTCCTGGTAGAAGCGCTGAACAGCTTCCAAGCCATCCATTGCAATCACGACTTCATAACCGGATTGCTCCAGGAGCTTCCGGAGGGCAGTAACCAGCACTGGGCTGTCGTCGGCGACAAGTACTTTCATTGGGCCTGGGCCTCGGTAGTTCTATCGGCCGCTTCAAGCAGAGATTGAAGGGTTGACATGAGGGCTCCCTCACGAAAATCTGCCTTGTCGAAGTAGGCATTTACTCCCGATGCTTTGGCCCTTTCCTGGTCAACCTTCTCAGCGACGGCCGACATCATGATGATCGGCAGGTTGCCGAAGCTGCTCCGCACCTCTTCCACAAGCGAAATACCGTCTGACCCCGGCATTGAATAGTCGACAACTAGAGCATCGACAGTCCCCTGCGAGAGAAGATCGATGGCTTCGGCAGTTGAGCCCGCCACTATCGTCTCGAATCCCCCAGCTGCCAGTGAGCCGGCGACGATCTGTCGGACTCCCGGTGAATCGTCGACTATCAGGACCACCGGTAACCGCTCAATAGGACCGGTACGACCCGCCCGGCTGGCCTCACCGAGCGAGTTGGCATCGAGCATCAATGCGATCTCCCCGGCACCGAGCAGCGCAGCTCCCGTCACCAGGTCGGACCCGGAGACCAACGGCCCGAGGCCCTTGGACGCCACTTCGCGAACTCCGACTACGGCCGAAACGCCCAAAGCGGCAGGACCGGACTGAGTGGCCAACACAACGACCTCTCGCATTGTTTCTGTATCACCCAGGCCCGCCGCGGCTGCGAACGAGCTCAAAGGGAGAGCGCCTTCCCTCCAAACGATTTCGGTCTTGCCGGCCAGAGTGACTTGATCGGATTCCTCTATAGGAAAATGATCGAGAACAGCCGGGTCGGCGATTCCCCACCGGCGGCCGGCAGCTTCGACGATGAGCGCACGCTGCAGGCTCTGAAACGCCGGAACGGTGATAGTTATCGACGTTCCTTCCTCCGGGTCTGTCTCGAGGTTCACTGTGCCGCCCATGTCCCGGACAAGCTGGCTGATGACCTTGAAACCCTGCCCACTGCCGCTCAGCTCGCTGTGAGTTGGTGAGGTGCTGATTCCGTCATAGAACAAGACCTTGCGCAAGTCCTCCTCCGTCGGCTCTCCGTCGCCACTCAGCAGCCCGCGAACTTTGGCCGCCTGAGCTACGGCCCGCCACTCAATCCCAGCGCCATCATCGGCGACCGTGATACTGAGGTGTCCATCGTTGCTCTCAGCGACTACAGAGAGCGTGCCGGTGGCCGCTTTGCCCGCCGCAATTCTCACCTCGGGACGCTCGATCCCGTGTTCGACGGCGTTGACTATGAGGTTCCGAAGGGCATCGGCCAACCTGTCGAGGATCTGCAAGTCGACCTCAATGTCATCGTCAATGATCTCCAGCCGGATCTCTTTTCCAGTCTTCTTGGAAAGGAAGCGCACCAACCCCGGCACTGTGCCGGTGACAGTGGAGAGAGGCACTGCGATGAGGGCCACGGCCTGATCCTGTATCTCAACGACTGCCTCATTCAAGTCGGCCACCACGCGCTCCCAACTCGTGGACAAGGCGGCAACCTCGCCGGCGCTAGAGGTGGCGGCCATACGAAGCGCCTCGAGCGCCTCGGACAACACTTCGCCATCGAGGCGCAATTCGGCAACGCGGTTGATCAAGCGGTACAGCTTCGAGGTCTCGACTGCGGTGGTCTCGCCGCTGATATGAGGCTCTGACGCGGCCAGCAAGCCTCCCAGGTTGCCGACATTGGGATTCACCGGCGGACCTTCACCCTTTGTGCCCTCAATCACTGTGAGTTCCGGCTTCTCCCCTACAGCTGGTTCCATGCGAATCGTCGGGGCTGGAAGCTCGGCCGCCGCTGCCCCGGGTGCCGGTCCTTCGTTTGCCTCGGTCCGAGCTGGTGGAGTCGTCTCGTCCAGAACCGGTGCTCCACCCTCGATTAGAGCCCGGAGTGCTGCACTCAACTCGGGCGTTCCCTCATCAGGATGAGCATCGACAGCCGCAATTAACTGTTGGCTAATAGCCAGGAAGTGCCGACCCAGATCGGCGGTTGGATCAAGGTCGTGGTCTATTACCGCCTTCCAGTCGGACTCAAGCCGGGCACCCGCATCGGCGATGGCGTTGAATCCCATTACCCGGGCGGTGCCCTTGACAGTGTGCGCTTCACGCGTCGAATCAGAGGTGATCTCGGTTGTGAGGGTCCCGGCAATCATTGCCTCCGCTCCGGCGACCAAACGCGGAGCGCGATCTTCCATCTCGGTGCGGAAGACCTGCAGCAATTCCTCGTCTTGATTCCAGTCCACAGAGCTCTCCGGTGGGGACTAGACATTTATCGGTCCGGTTGGTGGCTTCCTTGAGAGCAAACGGCCCGGGAGACGTATCTGCCGACTACTCCCACTCGATCGTGGCCGGGGGCTTGGAAGAGACGTCGTAGGTGACGCGGTTTACGCCCTCCACTTCGTTGATCACCCTGGTGGAGATCGCCTCCAACACCTCATACGGCAGACGAGCCCAATCTGCCGTCATGGCGTCATCAGAGACCACCGCCCGCACTATCAGCGGATGGGCATACGTCCGCTCATCCCCCTGGATTCCCACCGTGCGAATGGCCGCCAGCACACCGAAAGACTGCCAGACATCGCGGTAGAGCCCGGCCCGGCGGATCTCCTCCAAAATGATGAGGTCCGCCGCACGGAGCATCGCCAAACGCTCCCTGGTCACCTCACCCACGATCCGAATGGCCAATCCCGGCCCGGGGAAAGGTTGGCGCCAGACGATCTCATCCGGGAGCCCGAGCTCCTCCCCAACCGCTCTCACCTCGTCCTTGAAAAGGTCCTTCAGCGGCTCGACCAGTTCGAATTGCATATCGTCTGGCAAGCCCCCGACGTTGTGGTGGCTCTTGATTCGAGCGGCATCCTTGGTTCCAGACTCGATGATGTCCGGATAGAGCGTGCCTTGCACCAGTACATCAACGTCCTCGAGCTGTTCGGCGACATCCTCGAACACACGGATGAAGGTGGCGCCAATGATCTTGCGCTTGGATTCAGGGTCGGTCACCCCCTCGAGGGCATCGAGAAACCGGTCGGTGGCGTCCACGTGAATCAGGTTGGTGGCGAAGACCCTTTCGAATGTCTCCACCACCTGCTCGGCCTCCCCAGAACGCAGCAGCCCATGGTCGATGAACACACAAGTGAGCTCATCTCCGACCGCTTTGTGCACCAGCGCCGCCGCCACTGCCGAGTCCACCCCGCCTGACAACCCGCAGATCACTTTCCGGTCGCCTACCTGCGCGCGGATCCGCTCGATAGCCCGTTCAATAATTGAGACATGAGTCCAGCTGGGCCTGGCATCGACGACCTCGAAAAGGAACCGCTTCAACAGGTCCTGGCCTCGTGGGGTGTGTGAAACCTCGGGATGAAATTGAACCCCGTAGAGACCTTGACTCGAGTCCTCCATGGCAGCCACCGGCGACCCCGCTGTGCTGGCAGTCACCGTGAAGCCGGGTGGTGACTTGACAACTGAGTCGGCATGGCTCATCCACACCTGCTGTACGGCGGGAAGCTCGGCGAATAGAGTCGAATCTTCTCCGGCCACGGTGAGATCGGTCCCGCCGTATTCGCCCGCTTCAGTTCTCTCCACCACCCCGCCAAGGCCTTGCGCGAGTAGCTGATGGCCGTAGCAGATTCCCAGAATCGGAATCCCGAGGTCGAAGAAGGCCGGATCGAGGCTAAAGGCGTCATCTGCATAGACCGAGGCCGGCCCTCCAGACAGGATGATTGCCAGCGGATTCAGCTCCGCGGCTGCTGCTGCGGTCGTGTCGCGCGGGATAATCCGTGAGTAGACGTGTGCCTCCCGCACACGGCGGGCAATCAACTGGGCGTATTGTGCTCCGAAGTCGACCACGAGGACTTGAGCCAGTTCGCTCATCAAGCCATTCCGACGTGCTGGGACCTTTGCAGCGCCTTACCTTCGGTCTGGATGGCGGGAGCCACCATGACTTCGGCCTTCTGGAACTCCTTGAGGTCTGCGTAACCGGTGGTAGCCATGGATATCCGCAGGGCTCCAAAGAGGTTCCGGCGGCCGTCGTTCTCGTAGGCCGGTCCAAGGAGAATCTCCTCAATCGAACCCAGCGTGCCAACGCTCACCCTGACACCCCGCGGCAGGCTGGGGTGGAAAGTAGCCATCCCCCAGTGCCAGCCGGCGCCCGGGGCC
>JAUXLW010000019.1 GCA_030623545.1 Acidimicrobiia bacterium
CTGGCGGCCCGGTTCGACGATTGCCTCCTCCAGCTCCTCGGCCGACAATGGGGTCACCGTCACCAAACCTGCTTTGAGAGCTTCGGCGAACTCAGGGTGGAGCAGCGGCTGGTCGAAGAAGTCGGCGCGAAGGGTGAGAATGATCCGCAGCCGGCTGCCCTCGCTGGTAGCCCTGAGCAGGCTCTTGAGAAACATCCGCCGAACAGAGGCATCGGCGACGAGCGAGAAGACTTCTTCGAACTGGTCGATCACCAGCACCAGCTCCTGGTCGCCCTCCGGCAGGATCTGGGCCACTGCCCGACCAAAACCGGCGGGATCTTGCCGTAGCTGCTCGAGAAGCGTGGCGGGCGGGTCGACCGCCACCCGGAGCAGCGCGGCTTCGAGTTCTTCGAAGGGCGCGGTGCCCGGGACCATCTCGGTGAAGAACCAGTCCTCCCACCCCTTCCCCGCTCCGCCCTGGATGGCGGGAAGCACGCCGGCCTTCACCACACTCGACTTACCGCTCCCGCTGGGACCGACAACGGCCACCAGGCGCTGCTCGCTCATCAACTCGATGATCTGGTTGCGTAAGACTTGTCGACCGTAGAAATCTCCGGCGTCGCTCTGTTGGAACGCCGCCAGGCCCTTGTATGGATTTCGGGACACCGCCACCGAGGGCACCTCGAGAAGAGGCGTCGCCGACACTGCCAGCTCGAAATCACGTACGAACTGCGTCACGTCGCGGTAGCGCTCGAGCGGGTCACGGGAAGTTGCCCGTCCAATGACCCGTGACAGTTCGGCGGGCAGCTCCGGCCGTCGTTCGGCCGGGTCCGGCAGGTCATCGTTGAGCTGCCGCTCCAGGAGTTGGGAAGGTCGGTTGCCGCCGAACGGGTACCGGCCGGTGAGCAGCTCGTACACAACGAGGCCGAGGCTGTAGATATCTCCCTGGCGGGTGGCCGGCCCGTGCCGGAGCTGCTCGGGTGAGGCATAGGCAGGCCAGTAGGACGACTCGTCGAGCGCATCGATCTGCATGGACGTGGCGATATCGGCGGCGATACCGAAGTCCGAAAGATAAGCGTTGCCGTCGACGTCGAGCAGGATGTTGGCCGGCTTGATGTCTCGATGAATGACATCGCTGCGATGAGCGACAGCTAGAGCATCGCCTACCTGTCGGAGTAACCGGAGGGTGGCGTCGACACCCCACGGCTCATCGGAAAGCACTGAGGCGAGGCTGCCGCCACGCAGCCACCGCATGACCAGGAACGCCCCATTTGGTTCCCGCCAATAGTCGTAGAGGGGGACAATGAAGGGATGCTCGAGACGCGCCACCAGCTGGGCTTCCGTATCGAATCGGCGGATGAAGTCCGGGTTGTTGGCGAATTCGGGTCGTACCGCTTTGACCGCCACTTCCCGTTCAACGCCTTCTTGTCGAGCGCGATATACGATCCCGAAACCGCCCTCGCCGATGATCTCAACCACCTCGTGACCGCGGATACGCTGCGGAGCTCCGCTCGAGGCTCGGTCGAGGAGGTCATCATGGCCGAGACGGAACACGTGGTCGGATCGCCCGAGGTCCTTCAGTCGAAACTCGCCGATGTCGTCGAGACGGATTCCGTCTGCCAATCGGCCATCCAGGAGCTGTCGGGTGGCTAACGAAATCAGAACCTCGTCGCCCGAAGCAATCGCGAGTATGCGAGCACACCGGTTGAGTGTCGGTCCGAAGTAATCGCCGTCTCGCTCTTCGGCGGTTCCGGAGTGAATCGCCATTCTGACTCGCACCCGTCCAACGTCGCCAAAATCAGCTGCTTGCAAAGCCAGCTGTGAAGTGAGGGCAGCTTCGACGGCCGCCGTCGGATCTTGGAACGCGATCGAGAAGGCATCGCCGGCTGTGGAAAATACGTAGCCACCGTGTGACTCCATTGCCGACCGTAGGAGCCGATCGTGTTCGCGAAGAGCGGTCTGCATCGATTCGCGGTGCTTCTCCCACAGCGCGGTTGAACCCTCGATGTCTGTGAACAGGAACGTCACCGCCCCTGTTGGCCGATCAGGCAAAAGGTTTATCCCTCTCCTCAGAGCTACGCGACAGCCACGGCGCGCTGCCAACTTGCGACAGGATGTCCGGGTCTCCTTGTCAAACACAGATAACAGCGGCGGAACCTGGCGACGAGAAATAAAGTCGCCTACCAGACAATTTCTGGCCTGCTCCGCCGGGTATCTATCACCCCAAACCGAACCGGGAGACTCTCACCTTGTCAGCTGTCATCAACGTCCCCGGGAAGGAAACCCAAGCGCTGAAGCTCAACCCGGCTAAGAAGGAAGCGAACCAGCCCTTTACCGGGCGGGCCGGCTCGACCGACGGTGCTCTGGATGTCAGAGGAAGATCAACTGCGCTGGCGGCACTTCCTTGCCTTCGTGTTGGCCCGAGGTTGAGCTCATCCCGGAGCGCTCGGAGGGTCGGGAAGCAGGAACGAGGTCGTTGGCCCCTACCGACGAGAGCCGGCAATTGTTAGCTTGAGTCGGCCACGGCAAGTTACAGAGGTTATGGCGTGACCGGCAGCACAACATTGATTCTCGGAGGAGGATGGGGCGGGCTCGCGACGGCTCATCACTTGCGCCGCGACCTGGCCCCCGAGCACCGGATAGTGGTGGTGGAACGCAGCGACACGTTCTCGATGTGCGTGTCGTATCTGTGGCTCATGAACGGGAAGAGACAGAGCCTCACCCAGGTGCGGCGTGAAATGGCGACGCTGAAACGCCCGGGCATCGAATGGGTGCAAGCGGAAGCTCTCAGCCTCGACCCCACTGATCGAACGGTGGACACCAGCGCGGGTCGGCTTACTGGAGACTACGTGGTGCTCGCTCTCGGAGCCGAGCTGGCACCCGATGCCGTTGCGGGCTTCGATGCGGCTGCCCACAACCTGTACGACGGAGCGGGAGCCGTGGGTCTGAGAGCAGCGTTGGGGAGTTTCACAGGTGGCCGAATTGTCGTTTTGGTCGCGGGTACGCCGTTTCGCTGTCCGGCGGCCCCGTATGAGGCCGCCATGCTGGTTGAGGCAGAGCTTCGGGAACGCGGCATTCGCGACCGGACGGAGATGTCCTTCTACACCCCCGAGCCCCGGCCGATGCTGGTCGCCGGGCGGGCGGTCAGTGACGCACTCGAGAACATGCTCAGCAAGAAAGGAATCGGCTACCACCCCCAGCACCAGGTGGAGAGCATCGAACCGGACACCCGGACTCTCCACTTCGCCGACAAGACCGTTCCATACGACCTCCTCATTGGGATTCCTCCCCACCGTCCCCCTGCCCTACTTGCGGCAGCCGGCCTGGCCGACGACACCGGATACGTCCCGGTGCATCCGCAGACGTTGGAGATCCTCTCCAACCTGGAGACGTTGGAAGTGGCCTATCCCGGCGTGTACGCGATCGGGGATGTGACGTCGATCAGGCTGCTCAACCAGCTCCTGCTTCCCAAGGCCGGAGTGTTCGCGGAAGCCCAGGCTCAGGTTGTAGCCGATGCCATCGCTTCCGAGATAAGAGGCGAGCCGCGGTCCGCCAACTTCGACGGGCAAGGCTCCTGCTACGTCGAGACCGGGGATGGACTGGCGGCCTACGGCAGCGGCGACTTTTACGCCTATCCCGAACCACGCGTCAAGCTCGAGGACCCTACTACCGCGGCGCGACAGGCGAAGGAGGAGTATGAGCAACTGCTGGATGCCTGGTTCGAGTAGTAGGCCCCGGCCGCCGGCCACGGGCCTCGGCCCGCTCAATATCCGCCGAGTGCAGCACCCTCCTAGCCGGCCGCCACAGGAATGAGTGAAACCTCGGGGCGGGGCTCTGAGGCCTCGGGTATCCAGGCTGCGGTCTCGCGTGTGGGATTGGTGGTGGCCAGTGCTACCAGGCCGAGGAGGACGAGCCCGCTCTGATAGGAGCTGTGAAGACCCAGGCCTCCGAACACCAGCAAAGCCAGACCGAGAGCGAGTGGCGCGTCAGTGGATCGGCTTGAAAGAGCGGTGAAGGCCAGGGCACCGAAGGCAACCGCGTAGAAGAACGCCGGGAAGTATCCGGCCAACCCAAAATTCCACAGCAGGAGGATCTTGACCGTTGCCGGGCTGGCCAGGAGGGCCATGAAGGTGGCGAGGGCAACGCCGGCGCCGATCAGCAGCGGGGCCCTGCGAACCTCGGTCCGAACCAGCATGGGTGACGCTATGCAAGCCAGAACAGTCAGCGCCTCAGCGATGGGAAGAAAGCCGGTGGGTGCCGGTCCCAGGATGCTGCCGAACCCGTTCACTTGGGTGGCGGCATGGAGGCCGGCAAGTGCGAATGACATCCCGAACAACAGAATTGGCAGCATTCTCGGCTGATAACGCCGCAATGCGGCCGGGAGCAACATGAGGACGCTCCCAACTACGGACCAGGCCAGTGTCGAGTCGGAAGTGAGGCCAAGGCGGGTCGCGCCCGCCGCACCGATGAACCACGCGATCGCCACCGCGTTCCAGCCGAATCTGCCCGCTGCCAATCCCCTCCACAGCACCGAACCCAGCGCCACTACGACCAGCACCACGGCCACGTAGTAGGCGAGCCGCCCCATCTCTGCCGTCACCCGGTAGGGGCTCTCAACTCGTGAGATTCCCGGTATGTGTATCGCGGTGCGGGTAACCAGTCGGAGCACGACTAATTCGATCCCCGCGGCAACGACGGCGGCTCGGATGAGCCAAAGCTCGCCCCCGCCAGATGCTTGCAGGGACGGGTTGGTGGTCACGCGCTCTCCTCCTCCGGTCGTTCCCGCTTCGGTATCACGAGCACGACTACGGCGTACGCAACAAACGCGACCAGCCCGGCCGAAAGCAAGATGAGCCAGCCACTGGATCCTCCTTCGCTCCCCGCTGCCGTGAACGACCCTGCCGTCGTGTCCGACACCTTCAATCTCACGAAGCTGGAAACAGATTTCTGGCCGTCGCGGTCCCCTCGATGCCCGTCCCAGACTGCAAAGGCAACGTCAAACTCCAGGCCTTCTTCGAAGGTGGGCTGGAACTCGTCGGGGGCCGGGAACGGGCGAGCAAACACCACCCGCCATTGACTGTCGGAGAATCGGCCTTGTCCGGCAACTACGCCGACGCTTGCCGGCTCGAGCGTTCCGAATCCACTGGCAACCAGGTTCTGCACCACGTCTGCTCCGGGCGTGGCAAGCGCGTTTCCGGCACTCTGGGCCGGGAAGAACAGCTCGTCTGTGCTCGGGTAGACGTCAACGAAATCAGCCCCCTTTCCCAATTGATCCAGGCCCTTCTGACGGTCGGCTCGCCATTGCCAGATGTTGACGGCACCGTCGGCCTGCCCCATGCATACCGCCGGGACCGAGGAACCATGCTCGGCCGGGATCTGGATCGCAGCGGCGTCGGTGAATTCTTCGGGAGCACCGGAAGCCTCGTTCAGCGTGTTGTCGGTCCACTCGACGTTCAGGTACAGGATGCGGTCATGGTGAGCTGCGCTCACGCGAACGCTCGGGACTGTGCCCCCGCCCGCGGGGACAGTCACCTGCTGCGAAGTCAGCGGAACCGACATCCGCTGGATCTCATCCCAGATGGGGGCGTCCGGGTCGAGGTCCGGGCTCTCGTCGACCCGCCACGCCACGATTGATTGAGACTGGGCGACGGCGGGGTTCACGTCCGTGACACGCAAGATGAGCGCGGTGAGCAGCACAAAAGCGAAGAAAAGGGTGCGCCGGGCCGGAAGCCATCCGGGCGCACGGGGGGGACGACGAGTCAACACACGCAACCTCCTGCCGCCGGACAGTCATGGCCATCGGGCCCGCACCCTTCCGAGGTCGGCGGTGGGAAAGGAAGCGGTTGCACCGTCAATTCAGCGGGCTCAACGGCGAGAGCCTGCATCTCGTGCTCCAGCCAGGCCTCGAGGAGAAGCCCCAGCGCGTTGAAGAAAGGGTGAGAAGCGATGGCGGCCATCCGTTTCGCCATGCCGGGGCCCCAACAGCCGAGATGGTCGCGTAGGAAGAGTGCCTGGGTGGCCCGGCACTCCGCGGCTCGCTCCGCCCCGAGATGCTCGAGCGCATACGCTTCCTTGCGACTCAGGAACTGCATGAAGGTGAGCTCCGTGGTGATGTGGTCGGGTCGCTCCCGCTCGGGACCGCCGGGCCGTACGCCATGAGCCCGGTAGAACCCGGCCACGTCGGCCATGATGTGAGCCTGTTGAAATACTTCAGTTCCGCGATAGGCGGTCTCGTAGGCCGGGCAGTCCTGGGATTCGATGGGTGGGAACAGCAATCCGTGAGCTCGCCTGGCATCGTCGAAGTCGGTGGTTGCCGCCGCCACCGCCACCATCTCGGAAAGCCGCCCACCAAGGCGTGAGTCAGTCGTTTGCAGCTCGGCCATGCCGGGAAGGATCGTGTCACGGGTTGCTTGCCACATCGCTGATGTCGGGTACATGAGGCCCCGCACGAGAAAGTCGTACATGAGCGTGCGGGCAACTGCTTCCACCCAATCGTCTTGTTCGAGCACGTTGGTCATGGCTGGAGCCCTCAAATCGAATTCAGCTTGCCGGGACGCTCGAAGATGGGCTCTTCGACCGCCACCCGAACGATTTCTCCGCCGCTTTCGTCGAAGCCGACTGCGGTGTCGTTGAACATTTCGACGACGTCGCCGCCGACGGTGATTTCACCCACCTTGGGGCCTTCCTCGACGTCGAAGGAGTAAATAATTCGCTGACTGGCCCGGAACAGCTGGAGCAAGGCCAGAAGTCTTCGCGACGGACGGGTGTATCGCTCAATCGCCCGGTCGACGCCGGGACCAAACATTTGCCGCAGGTAGTCCCGGGGGACCCACCGGGGCGGGATGTAGTAGATGTTGGGTTGAGTGCCGAATTGCGGGTAGAGCGGCAGGGCAACCTGCTCCTCGTGGACCATGTAGTAAAGCGGGTGGGTGGGATCGTCCGTCCACGTGCCGTCGGCCTCGACCTTGACGAGGCCGTGCATGCGAATCTTGCCAACACAGGCCGCCATGCAGCGCGGCTCCATCGGCAGGCCTTCGGTAAGCGGGTCTTTGCCCTCGATCCGTGGGTAGCACCCGATGCACTTCTCGGTTGTTTTGGTGGTGGGTCGATACATGGTCTTTTTGTACGGACAGGCCTCGACGCACTTGCGATAGCCGCGACAGCGCTCCTGGTCGACGAGCACGATCCCATCCTCCGGTCGCTTGTAGATGGCGTTCCGAGGACAGGCCGCCAGGCAAGCCGGGTAGGTGCAGTGATTACAGATCCGCGCCAGGTAGAAAAACCAGCCGTCGTGCTCTGGAAGGCTCACCCCCGCGGCGGGAAACTTGGTGGCGTGATCCTCGAACCGGTTGGGAGCCTTCCATTCGTGCTCGGCCGGGAGATAGCCAACGGCTTCCTGGGTGAGCCCGTCGGCGGCCTCGAAGACGGTTTGGCCATCGAACCGTCCGTATGGTGCGCTTACGTCCTCGACCGGGTCGGCGTCCCAAACCTGGCCGCCGGGATTGGCCTCATCCAGAAGCTCGAGGGTTTTGACATCCCAATGATCGGGGTAGCCGCCGTACGGCTTGGTTTCCACGTTGTTCCACCACATGAGCTCCTGGCCCGGAGAGTGAGTCCACGTGGATTTGCACGCCATAGTGCATGTCTGGCAAGCAATACAGCGATTGATGTTGAACACTGCCGCGAACTGGCGCTCCTGTTTCCCGGTTTCGAACCGGTAGCGCATATCGCGTCCCAGGTGCCAGTTATGAACCTGCGCCATCGGCCACCTCCTCGACTCGGAAGATTTCTCGGATCAGCTCGTCCACCACGGCCAATCCCCACCTGGTGTAGATGGCGTGCGGCCCTACGTAGAGCGGCGACTTGAACAGCAAGCGGATTTGCGAGCCCGGCCAACCCATCAGGGCGTACTCCTCGATGAAACAGCGGGCCATTTCGAGGTCCTGGTCCCGTTCAGAGTCCACCGGATACCGCACGGCCACAAACGCGAACGGATCGTCGGCTTCGAACTCTTTCAGCGGGAAGCCCTCTTCCATGGTCACGCCCGCCTTCTCACGATGGTGAGGTCACCGCTCAGGTAGGCCTGCATTGCCTCGTCCTCCTCGGCAGGAGATTTGCCGGTTGTGGAGCCCAGCCACGGCCCTACTCCTCCCAGGCCGCCGTCTTCAGCCTTGGTGACTCTGACGAGGGTCTCTTTGGGACAGGTGTTGATGGCGTGGTTGTCGACGTCGAAGCCGAAAATGAAACCCATGGCTGCTGCCCGCTTGTGAAAGAGCGAGTCGGTCTGGTGCATCGGCGGTGCCCACCCCCGGGTGATGCTCTGGTGGCTGCCGTGCCGGAAGCTCGACTGGTATCCGGTGTCGGCCAGTGCTCGTCCGTCGGGGCGGGTCTTCTGGGCTCGAACTGTGCGGGGACTTGCCATGTAGAAGGCGTGCTTGATCATGGTCACGCCGGGCGGATATGCCGAGTTGTAGGTAACCCGTGCCATGAGGCGGGCAACCTCGGCGAATTCGTCAGATTCCGAATAGCCGATGTAGGGGCGATCCGCCGGGTTGGCGTCCACCCATACATAATCGCCGTTGGCGAGGTCGAGCGCTTTGGCGTCTTCCGGATTCATATGGAAAATGGCATCGCCCACTCCCGGCAAGCGCGTGTCCTCCCGATAGGGGTCGCTGAAGTTTGAGTTCCAGATCCAGTGCCAGTCGGTGACTGCCCAGGACGAGTGGACCGAATGGCGCGACTTGGGGGTGAGACAGAGGAACTTGAAGCCCTGGTCGAATAGAGGGTTCGTGGTGGTCTTGACTTCGCTCCACGGCATCTTCAGGTTGCGGACCTGGCGCAGGTCGGCGTCGATCTCTCCGGGGGGGATGCCGTAGTCGTTGGGGCGGATGTAGGGGCTGGTGGAGACGATGACGTTCGGCAGGTAAGGCGTTGCCTCGACGGCTTCGCGATGGACGATGAGGTTTTCGCCGTATTCGATGGCCTCGGGGATGTCCACGTAGGAATGCATCCGGCCGGTGTCCGTGTAAAACGGAAGGCTGTCCTCGATCTGCTCGAAGAATGGGATGCGGGGGTACGTGCGGTAGAGCATCAGCGCCCCGCCCGGCTCTCCGTACTTGCCATCCATGATGTCGTCCACGGTGTAGTCGGAGGTGGTGAACGAAGCCGATAGCACCCGGTTGAGGTAAACCTCGGGCCGGCCTTCAAGTGCGAACTTGTAGTACTGCTCAAAGCGCTCCTCACCGGTTCTTTGCGACAGGGCACGGGCCACTCCGGCGAACACGGCAACGTCGTCGCGGCTATCGAAGAGCGGGTCGATGCCCCCCTTCCAGATCTGCAGGAAGGGGTTGGAGGCCGAGCCGGTCATTTCCAGCGTCTCAAACTCGAGCCAGCTGTTGACGGGGAGCACGACGTCGGCGAACTCGGCCGACCCGGTCCACTCGATCTGCTGGTCGACGATGAGATCGACCCTGGGGTTGACGTTCTTGACGAGCTCGTAGGCCCACTTGGCCTGATTGATGAGGTTGGCGTTGTTGTACCACATCACTTTGGTGGGGCTCGAGAGGTGGGTTCGACCGGTGAAGACTTTGCGGCCCTCGGCCGGCGTGTCGACGATGAGAGGGTGATCGCCGTTGCCCCAGTAGCTGGTTTCTTCGCCGTGAATCGTGTGGCGATTGGTCGCAAACGTGTACGCATCGTCGGGTGAGAGGAGCGGGTTGAACGGGTCTTCGTTGACATATCCCCCGACTCCCGGCCCATGCCAGGGAGCTGCGTGGAAGATGCCGCCCTTGTAGTTGCCCGCCCACGTGCTCACACCCGCTCCCGGCCGGCCGATGTTGCCGGTGAGCATGGCGACCAGGTAGACCGCCCGGTTGTGGAGAGTCCCGTGGAAGTAATGGTTGACGCCTTCTCCCACGTGGAATGAAGCCGGCTTGATGGTGGCGACATCGTCCACAAACTTGGCGATCAGGTTGGGAGGAGCTCCGGTGATGTCGGCCACCGTTGCCAGGTCGTAGTCGGCAAGGTGCTCCTGGTACATGACAAAGGCGGTTGCGACTTCAACGGTCGTACCGTCGACGAGGGTGATCTCGCTGCGGTGATCTAATGCAGGATCCAGCCCGCGCTCGGCCAGCTTGGATCCGACATCCTCGCGCGTTATCGCCTGGAGGGACTGCGATGTGTCATCGAAAATGACACGGTCCCCGAGAATGGCGTATTGCTCTGGCGTCAACCCGTGCAGCTGGAAGCTGGGGCCGTCTGTCGCGAGGGCGGGCTGGTAGTTGGGGAACACCTCGTCGGCCCGGAGCCGCTGAAGCGTGTCGAGGCGCACCAGGAGTGGCAGATCGGTGAACTGCTTCACGAATGGCTCATCGATAGCGTTGCGACGAATCAGCTCACGGGCCACGCCGAGGAAAAGCGCGGTGTCGGACAAGCCGGCCCGGACCGGAATCCAATAGTCGGACTTACTGGCTTGCGGTCCGTACTCGGGAACGATTGAGACGATCGTGCCGCCCCGCTCCATCAGCTCATGGAAGAAGTGGCTCTCGGGCATCTTGTTCTCTACGAGGTTCTTGCCCACCTGCACGAGCAGCTTGCTGTTTCGCAGATCGTTGAAGTCGACCTCGGCCGACTGCAGCCCGTGGACAAACGGGAAGCCGGGTGCCTGATCGCCGCGCCAGGTGTATTCCGACCAATCCCGCGCTCCCTTGGCCTCGTCGGGTGAAACACCCCGGACGTAAGCGTCCAGGAGCGAGAGCATGTTGGCGAAGCGAAAAAGTCCGAATTTGCCGGCGACCCCGTGAACGGGCAGTGAGGACCCGAACTTCATGACCCGGACCCCCGACTCCTCCCAGTACTCGAGCATTTCTTCGGGGTACCCGTCCGCGTCGATGAGGCGTCTCCGGCCTTCCTCCCCGCTGTAGGTCTCGGCGATTGCCTCCAGTCCGCGGGCGAGATAGTCGTCGACCTCATCCCAGGAGAGGCGGACGAAGGTGTCTTCTCCCCGGTTGTCGAACCGGTAAGTGGTCCGCAAGGAGGGATCATCCGACAGGGACGGGAAGCCGTCGTCCGCCCACTCCTTCCATCCGGCCCGGACCATCGGATGCTTGAGCCGGTACGGTCCGTACACCCGGCGATGCAGCGTGTAGCCCTTCAGGCAGCCGCGCGGATTCCAGGCGGCGGTGGAGCTGTTCCCGAGGCTGTCTCCATATTTGGCGCCGTCGTAGTTCTGCTCGATCCGCACCACCACCCCGTTGCGAACGAAGGCCCGCAACCGGCACTGGTGGGTGTCGTTGGGCGCGCAGATAAACGTGAACGAATCGTCGTAGGCGTACTGATCCCGGTAGATGAGCTCCCAATCGCGGTTGGGATACTCGAGGAGCGGGTTCTGGATGCCCGGCCCCGCCTGGAGGAAGGGAAGCATGGTGCCCATCTGGGCCACGTACAGGCCGGCGGCGGCGGATGCCGAGGTCTTCAAAAATGTTCGCCTGCTGACATCTACCACGACTGCACCATTCGACTCGACGCCGTACGAGCAGTCTCCGAGAACCACGACGTGGCGTTTAGGGCCCAATGGCCCTTTAATTAGTCGACGGGTCGTGGATCATGGAACTCGGGAATTCGCGTTCCCGTCGGTCGACGAAGCGGAGTCGCCTTGAGGCTAGAGCTCATGAAGAAGACCGAGCTGGTCCTGCGGGCAGTCCTGTTGCTGGCGGATAAGGCGAGCGACGAACCGACGAAGGGGGCGCTGCTGGCTTCCAAGCTCGGTACGACTACCTCTTACATTCCGGAGGTCATGAGGCCCCTCGTTGAAGCCGGCTGGGTGAAGTCCGCGCCCGGTCCACTTGGTGGCTACGTCCTGGTTGCCAACCCACAGTCCATCACACTGCTGATGCTCATCGAGGCGGCGGAGGGCTTAACCCGCGATGACCGGTGCGTGCTCCGGGGCACACCTTGTCCAGCCGAGGAGGTTTGTGCAATGCACGATGCCTGGTCAACCGCGCGGGAGGCTCTGCTCGCCGAACTGAGCGAAACGCCGCTGTCAGACATGAAGTAGGCGCCTTCCCCAGGTTCTCGTCCCCGTAGCCGCATAGGTGGACGGGTGGCAGCGAGTAGGTTGATGCTTCAGGGAGGTAGCGGGATGGGCAGGCTACTCAGGTGGATCCGGAACGCGGATCTGGCCGATGCCTCGCTGTGGTTCATGCCGGCGGTTGCCGTTTCGATCGCCCTGGTCGTGGGGATAGTCCTCACCGAGATCGAGATCGAAAGCGATTCGTTTTTGGGCGACTTCGTATTCCAGGGCGGTGCCAGCGAGGCCCACCAGCTGCTAACTGTTATCGCCAGCACGATGATCACGGTCACCGGCCTCGTGTTCGTCCTGACGGTGATCGCCCTCCAGATCGCCGCATCCCAGTTCTCCCCGCGACTGCTGAGGACGTTTCTCCGTGACCGCGGGACCCAGGTCGTGTTGAGCACCTTTGTTGCCACGTTTGCCTACAGCCTGGCCGGCTTGCATACAGTGGGGCGGGTGAGCTCGGGCGAAATTTTTGTGCCCCGACTTGCCATCTCCGGAGCTCTGGCACTGGCGTTCGCCAGCGTGGGCATGCTCGTCTATTACATCCATCACATAACCGACTCGATCCGGATCGACACGATCATGAGGGTCGTCGAGCAGGGGACGTTGGCGACACTCGATCGGCTCCATCCGACGAGGGACAACGGCTCACCGGAAGAGGCCCACGACGTCCCGCCCCAAACCCTGATAGTCGGCGCCACAAACTCCGGTTATGTTCAGGACTATCACGTCGAGCCGCTGGTTGAGCAGGCCCGGACGCGAGACAGTGTCGTGGCATTCATTCATCCGGTAGGGCACCACGTGGTGAAAGGACGACCCCTCGCCCACGTGTGGCCGGTCCCGGAGGACGAC
>JAUXLW010000179.1 GCA_030623545.1 Acidimicrobiia bacterium
CCCAGGTCCGTGTCGACGACATCGCGCACGTAGGCCTCTAACTCGACGAAAGCAGCCTCGTCGAGCCTTGATGCAAGATCGGCCAATTCCAGGCCGGCAAACTGGTCGAGCAGGAGTCCATGCAACCCCTCGTCGCGGTTGATCAGGAAGTCGGTTAGCACCTGCGCCCGGGCCTCCTCCGGAAGCAGGAAGAAGGCTTCGGCGAAGATGTCGACCGGGGGTTTCCGTTTCGGGCCCGCCCCGTAGGCAGCAGCCAGCAGCTGCGGAACGCTCTCATCATCAGGGGCTCCGGGTTCGTCTTGGGCGGGATAGATGGTCCGATATGCCTCACAGAACGCGTCGGCGATGACTTCTGAATCCTCACCGGCGCCGGCGATGAGGGCCTCGGCAATGCTTTCAGCGGAGGCGCCCGATTGGACCATGCGCGCCACGTTCAGAGCCCGGGCACCGTCATCGCCTTTGTCGGCCTCGTCCGATCCGTCGGCCTCCTCCCAGGGATTCTCCAACGATTCCACCAGCACGCCCCGCTGTGTGACTGAGAGAGAATTGACCTCTTTGCCGCGCAGCACGGCCTCAATGCCGCCGTCCTGTCGCATTTCCGTCTCGTCCCCGGCGAGCAGCCGGAAGAATTCAGACAACTCTGCCGCGTTCGGCTGGCCCATGATCCGTAACCACTCGACCTCGTGAATGAATAAACGAAGAGCCAGGCGCTCGGCGCCACCTTGAGCCAATTCGACTACCTCGCCCTCGCAGCTGATTTTCCCGGCACCGATCTCAAACTCGGTTACTTGATCATGCAGGGGGGCAAGGCGTTCGATGGCAGAAGAAAACGCCGGTTGATTGGTGGGGTTGGGGTAGAGCTCATAAACGCCCCAGCCAATGCCGAGTAATTTGAGGACCTCTACTGGTTCCATGCTTCGATCCTCCTCGACCCGGGTCGAAGACGGCTCCTCGCGGCGGAGTCACGAGCACGCGCAAATAGGTCATCCACCAAGTAAACATCGGATGGATTCGGGGCCCCCTTGAGCTTGCTCAGCCCCGTCGGGCGCGGGACACTAGATGTGCTGGCTGCGCTCGAAATGAACGTGACGTCCCACCCCGCGATGATGGGGGTCATCCAGGACGATGCTGCCGTCCTCGAGGTGAATAATTCCCACTCCGTAGGCCTCGGATAGCCGGTCCGGGCTCAGTACCTCCTGCGGTGGCCCTTCACTGTGGACGCGCCCCGACATCAAGAGCACATGCTGGGAGCTGCTGGCTTCCGCCAGGTCGTGAGTCGTCATGACCACCGTCTTGCCCATCGCCAGCTCTCGATCAAAGGCGGCGACAATGAGGCCACGCGATATGAGGTCAAGACCAGTAGTGGGCTCGTCGAGCAGCAACAAGTCGGCATCCTGAGCCAGCCCCTGCGCCACGAACACTCGTTGCTGCTCCCCTCCCGAGAGCTCGTTTAGGTGCTTACTTACCAGTGCTTCCAACGCAAGCTGCTGTATGGCATTTTGCACGGCTGCCCGGTCGTTCTCATCGAATCGAGCGACGGGGCCGAGGCGGGGATAACGACCCATAGACACGGTTTCCCCCACCGTCACCGGCATCACCTGGTTGACGCTGGTGGCTTGAAGGACATGGGCGAGCCGGGGACGGGCTTCGGCGGGGCTCATACCCAACACCTCGACCGTACCTGCTATCGGTTGGACGAGCCCGGAGAGAGCGTTGAGCAGAGTGGACTTGCCAGATCCGTTGGGGCCGATGACCGCCACCAGCGACCCTGAAGGAATCGCAAAGTCCGATGCGGACAACGCAAGTCGATTTCCGTAGGCGACCGCCAGGGCATGGCCCCGGGCGGCTACGGCTGGCATTTGCGGCAACGCCCTTCGATATCAATGCGGTGACCGAGCACCGCGAATCCTTCGGCGGTGGCTGCGTCGTCGACGATCTGGTCGACACCCTGCTCCTGACCAGGCGCCAGCTCGATGTCCGACACCTCACCGCACTCGACGCACACCAGGTGATGGTGATGGCCGAGCAGCCATTCGGCCAACTCGTATCTGGCCACCCCACCGGCATCGTGGGTCTTGTGGGTAATCCCGGCGTCATCGAGCAACGCCATCGTGCGGTATAGCGAGGAGAGCGGCACCGCGTCGCCGACCGCCTCGAGGAGCTGGGCAATCGTGACGGGACCACCCAGATCCAGCATGCTGCGGACGACCCAGCGGCGGCCGGCCGTGTAACGGACCTGTCGTTCGCTGAGGCGCTGCTCAACCCGCCGGTCAACATCGGCTCGGGAGATTTTCTGGTCGAAGGTCATCGGTATAATCATAACTGAGAAAGATTCTCAATATTGAATTGATAGTGATAATCAATCTACGATGGATAGTCCCCCTGATCTTGGTGGCCGGCGCATGCAGCGCCTCCCCCGCAAGCGATGGCCTGGCGGTCATGGCAACCACATCAATTCTTGGGGATGTGACCGAGCGGCTGGTTGGTGAGGTCGCCACGGTGGAGGTTCTCATTCCCGCTGGGGCCGACCCGCACGGATTTCAACCTTCAGCACGCCAGGCGGCGTCCTTACGTGACGTCGACGTGGTATTCGCCAACGGCCTTGGGCTCGAAGCGGGCCTGACCGATGTGCTCGATGCTGCCAAGCGCGACGGCGTGCTGGTGGTCGAGGTTGGGCCTGAAGTCGAGCCGATCCCCTTTTCGGATAACGACAACCTCGACCCTCACTTCTGGCTCGACCCTTTGCGGATGTCCCGCGCCGCCGCGTTGATCACTAACACGGTCGCCGACCTGGCCGAGCCCGAGCGCGCACAACTGCTCTCCGCCCTGGCAAGTTTCCAAGCAGACCTCGCGGCCATCGACGAGGAAATTGCGGGACTCCTGGCCGGCGTCACCAACCGTAAGTTGGTCACCAACCACGACTCGCTCGGATACTTCGCCGACAGATACGGCTTCCAGGTCATCGGCACGGTGGTCCCCGGAGGATCGACCCTGGCCAGCCCTAGCCCACGCGATGTGGCCGACCTCATCGAAATAATCGAGGACGAGCGGATCGCCGCTGTATTCACAGACGCTGCCGAGCCCGACTCCCTCGCTCAGCTCGTAGCAGACGAGTCCGGCGGCTCTGTTGAGGTGGTCCAGCTCTACATCGGCGCCCTCGGCCCGATTGGTTCGGGAGCCGCCGGCTATCTGGAAATGCTGCAGTTAAACGCCGAGCGAATCTCGGGAGCGCTCTCGTAGTGGACTGGCTGCTGGATCCCTTCTCAGACGCCTTCATGGTCAGAGCATTGCTCGCGTCGATATTCGCCGTCATTACGACATCTGTGGTGGGCACGTGGGTGGTGGTACGGGGAATGGCATTCATGGGCGACGCCCTGGCCCACGGAGTACTCCCCGGAATCGCGATTGCCTTTCTGCTCGACGTGAACCTCATTCTCGGCGCAGCCGCCGCCTCCGTCCTCATGATCCTGTTCATTTCGCTCATCCACCGGACAACGCAACTCACCGAGGACACCGCCATCGGGCTTTTGTTTGTAGGAATGCTTGCCCTGGGCGTGATCATCGTCTCGCGGTCGGGCTCATTCGCCGTTGACCTGGTGAGCATTCTCTTCGGCGATGTGCTGGGCACCACGATGGGCGATGTTGCGATACAGGCGGTGGCGGCCGCCGTTGCCGTCGCCGGAGTGGTCGTCTTCCACCGGCCCCTGATGGCCCTGTCTTTCAACGAGGAAAAGGCCTTGTTGCTGGGGATGCGACCCGGCCTCACCCACCTGGTGATGATGGGACTTGTCACGCTGGCCGTCGTCACCTCCTTCCGTACTGTCGGAACTCTGCTGGTGTTCGGGCTCCTGATAGCGCCTCCGGCAACTGCCTCCCTGGTGGCTAGGCGGGTGCCGATGATGATGCTTACCTCGATAGGTTTCGGCGTCGCCGCCGTGGTGGTTGGCCTCTTCGTCAGCTTTCATCTGGACATCGCCGCCGGAGCGACAATGTCGGGCTTGGCCGTGATGTTGTTCTTCGCCACGCTGGCTGTGACCCGTCTTCGCGGGCGCCTAACAGTGACA
>JAUXLW010000219.1 GCA_030623545.1 Acidimicrobiia bacterium
CCCCAACCTGACGTGCGATCGAGACCACCCGCTGTCGGGTTGCGCAACGGTCGACTGGTCCGATTTCGAGGATCGACCACGGGTACCGGCTGGAGGGGTCTTCGATAACCACCTGAGCGTGGTGTCGAGTTCCGGAGCAATAGATCTGTTTCTGTCCGAGCGCCGCGGGTTGGCATCTTCGCCCGACGAGTACTCACCCACCTGACCACACACCGCTGTGGGCGGGTCCGCCCAGGAATGGCAAACTTCAATCGACGCGGGGCTCGTTGCCGGGTCCGCCATTGAGTTGCGCCTCGTGATGACGGTGTTCGGTGGAGACGATGTGAACATCGCCTACGAGGTCGCCATCCGCACTGGATAACCGAGATGTCCAATCAAGATTCAAGGCGTGTCTCGCTGCGGAAGGTGTTGGACGATGACCTGCTCATACTCTTCGAGCAACAAAAGGACCCGGTTGCAGTCGACATGGCGGTGGTCCCGGCGCGGGACAGACCGGCTCATATGGCGCACTGGCGCAAGGTACTCAACGATGACACGATCATCTCGCGAACCGTCCTCTCCGGCGGGGAGGTGGCCGGTCACATCGTCAGCTGGGAGCAGGACGGTCGGCGCAAGGTCGGCTATTGGCTGGGGCAAGGGTTCTGGGGTAGAGGCACAGCCACCGTCGCCCTGTCCGCTTTCCTGGAGATCGAGCAGACCCGCCCCCTCTATGCCCACGTGGCCAAGCACAATGTTGGCTCTCTCCGAGTACGTGAAAAGTGTGGCTTCACCGCCAGCCCCCAGGCTCCCGACGCCCAGGAAGTTGTGCTCGTTCTCGAGGACTAGCCAGGGAACGAATGCACTCCGCAGGCTCATCGGTTAGCTTGGCCGCCAGATTCGCGATCGGCTAGGGGGCTGGATGCGCAACGTAATCCTCGGAATGGCTTTATTGCTCGTGGTAGCCGCCTGCGGCGGAGGCAGCGACGATGGTGGAGACACCACGACGACTGCGGGCTCCGACTCTGGCCAGGCGACGACCACCACGACCCTCACAACCACCACAGGCGCGTCGGACGGCGGAGACAACGGGTCTTCGGGCGGCCCCGGTGCCAATACCGAGTTCTGTGACTTCGACCAAGAGTTCAGCAGCGCATTCGAAACGGCCTTCAATCTGTCCCAACAGGGCCTCGAAGATTCCATGCAGGCGGTGCTCCAGCTCGCCGAGCAAGCTGCGGACGACGCCCCGAGCGCCATCGAAGATGACCTGGACATCCTGCTCAAAGCCTTTAGCGACTTCGTAGATGTACTAGCCGATATTGACTACGACATCATCAACAACCTCGACGCCTTCGAGAGTGACCCGCGGGTGATGTACTTCGACTCAGCCGAATTCCTCGCTGCCGGCGAGGCGGTGGACGATTATTGCGGGAACGACGCGGACGACGCGTCTGGTCCCCCCTCCTCAGCCGGAACATTGCCTCCCGGTTTCGTGGTTGGCGACCTACCGGAAGACTTCCCGGCCGGCTTGGTCCCACCAGACGTTACGGACGTGCAGTCGCTCAGTGTTCCCGGAGCCGGGTTCCAGGTCACCTTCACATCCGATGTGCCGTTCGACGACATTCTCTCCCAGTACACCAATGAACTGGGAGAGCCTCAGGCATTGGTTTCCGATGGGCCGATGAAGGTGGCGCAGTGGTTCCTCTCCAACGGATCCACCGTCCTCATGTCAGAGACAGCTGGGACCGTCGTCATCGTTGTTGTCGGTACCGACTTCTAGTGGTCTAGTGACTGTTTAGTACTGGTCGGGCACGAAGGTTTGATCGGTCAAGGGCGGGCGCACATACGCCCCCGAGTCCTCACGGGGTGGGAGCTCGAGGGCCGGTCGAGTCACATCCTCGTACGGGATCACACTCAACAGATGAGTTATGCAGTTGAGCCGGGCCCGGCGCTTGTCATCGGCATCCACCACTAACCAGGGTGCCTGCTTGATGTCGGTGTGGGCGAACATTTCGTCCTTAGCCTTCGAGTAATCCATCCAGCGCCGGCGTGACTCGAGGTCCATGTCGCTCAGCTTCCAACGCTTCTTCGGATCATGGATCCGGCCCTGGAATCGCCGCTCTTGTTCCTCGTCGCTCACCGAGAACCAGTATTTGATGAGGATGATGCCCGACCGCACAAGCATCCGCTCGAACTCAGGGGCGGTCCGCATGAACTCCTGGTACTCATCGTCGGTGCAGAAGCCCATCACTCTTTCCACGCCGGCCCGGTTGTACCAACTGCGGTCGAACAGAACCATCTCGCCTGCCGCCGGCAGATGGGGAACATATCGCTGGAAGTACCACTGGGTCTTTTCCTTCTCGGTGGGTGTGCCCAGCGCGATGGTGCGCACGATGCGAGGGTTGAGCCGCTCACTGATTCGCTTGATCACACCACCCTTTCCGGCCGCGTCCCGACCCTCAAAGATCACTACAACCTTGAGGCCCTCTTGCTTGATCCACGCCTGCAGCTTGGCAAGCTCTATCTGGAGCTGGGCCAGCTCCTCCTCGTAGAACTTGGCCTTGAGCTTGCCCGCCTTGGTGAGATTGACCTCTGACACTGTCATGGCCGTAACCTACCGAATTTCCATCCTCGCCGCGCAACAACGTCAGGGCGGGGGCATCCCCAACCCACTTAGCCGAGTTTCAGGTCCACAAAGCGCCGGCAGTGATGAACGAGCGGCACACGTAGATCATCGTCGACAAACCCAGCACGACCTTAATGACCACTCAGCGAAGCTCCAGTATCACCAAGTGTCACTATCAGTGGTCACAGGTAGTCAAGCTGGAGGCCTCAAGCAGAACATTCCAATCCTTGGCCCGGCGCGTAACCAAGCAGTCCCTTCAAGATCAGAGCAGCAACTCGCTAAGGTGGCCGTTCCCCAATGGCTGGAGGGCAGTATGTCTGGACCGGCATATCCGCTCCATCAGACCGACCTCGAACGAGACGCGTGCGGGGTGGGCTTCATCGCCGATCGGTCACTTGAACCGAGTCATCGGATGCTGCGGTTCGCCGTGCGCTGTCTGATCAACCTCGACCACCGGGGAGCGATTTCGGCCGATGGCACCGGCGACGGCGCAGGACTTCTCACTCAAGTACCTCATCGGATGCTGGCCCGAGAATTGGAAACTCGCGGTATTGCCGCGCCGGCACCCGGGTGGTTGGGCGTCGGCTTTGTCTTTCTCCCGCCGATAAATCCCGGCGTGGCTCGCAAGGCGATCGAGG
>JAUXLW010000206.1 GCA_030623545.1 Acidimicrobiia bacterium
ACTTCATCAAGCTGCGCGAGGAGGGCTACGCCGACCGCACTCCCACCGAGATCGCCCAGGAGAGGTTTTCGCTGGGCGACGGCTGCACCTTCTCCGCCAAGAAGGACGGGCTGGCCAACCTCGGTGGCTTCGTGGCGATGAGAGACGCCGAGCTGGCTCGCCGTTGTCGCAACCTCCTCATCCTCACCGAGGGGTTCCCTACCTACGGTGGGCTGGCCGGCTACGACCTGGAGGCGATCGCCATCGGGCTCCACGAGGTACTCGACGAGGACTACTTGCGGTACCGAATCCGCTCGACTGCTTACCTGGCGGAGAAGGCCGAAGCTAGCGGCGTCCCAATCGTCAAGCCCCCGGGGGGCCACGCCGTGTACATCGACGCCAAGGCACTGCTGCCACACGTCCCGCCCGGTCAGTATCCAGCCCAGGCGTTGGCAGTGGAGCTGTATAGCACCGGCGGAGTGCGGGGAGTGGAGATCGGTTCGGTGATGTTTGGCGAGGTGCAGCCCGACGGAACCGAGACCTCGGCGCCGATGGAGCTGGTGCGACTGGCCATCCCTCGTCGCACCTACACCCAGAGCCACATCGACTTCGTGGCCGAGATCATCATCGAGGTGGCCGGCCATGCCGACGAGATCCGGGGTTATCGAATCGTGCAACAGGCGCCCTGGCTGCGCCACTTCACCGCCCGGTTCGAGCCGGTCGAGAGTTGACGCACACGGGGCAAGACTTGAACCCGCGACCTTCGGGTGATGAGTCAAACGGTTTCGGTGACAGGTGGTATCTAGGCCGATTATTTTTCTTGGATTGTCGAATCGGAGAACCGATGTCGATTATCAGGTGCGGAAAGCGTTTTCGCGCCTTAGTTATCAGTTTCGCGTTCATTGATCTCACTCACAGTGAAAAGGTCGCGAAAAACATGGTGTAGATTCCCGTCCTAACACGAGGGGGTTGGCATCGGCGTCCGACGCAAGCGTCACACAGCTGCGGGAAACAACACCGCTCTGCGGGAACTCGCCGAGCTGGCATTCCCGGGCCGAAACGCGATCCACGTCCAGGCGGGAATGCGCAGACTGAGCGAGGTGGGTGATCGCCTGGGAATGACCTCGGGCGACACCGTCCGCCTGGCGACCGAGACGTTGCGAGCCCTCGACGAGCGCGGGGACCTCCAACCCGCCATTGAAGAAGTCGTCGCATCCTTTGATGAGGGCCGGCTATTGACCGAGGTCCGCGAGCCGATGAATCTCTACCTGGACCGGACCGCCGTGTCCGCCCTGGCGGTGGCGGTGTGCGAAGCGTGCCGACCGAACATCGCAGTCCGGGAATCCAACCCCGAGCCGGGCAACACCGAGGAGCCGGCCCTGTCTGCTACCCCTGATGAAAGCGACGTTGGGCGCGAGCGGCCGGACGGCGAGACCGGGGTGCCCCCGGTCCAGCTCGAGCATCTTGCCCACTGGCCGGAGCGAACCAGAGACGGCTTTCCCCAGATCACGCTGGACGTGAGAGTCTGGTGGCCGGGACTACCTGAGTGGGAGCAGGCCACCCTCACCGCTCATGTCAGCCAATCACTCGCGTTCTCGGGAGAGAACTTCACTCTGCTGATCGAACAGGAAGGCGATGTCGAGCCCGGCCGGGCCAACTCGGTCTGGCTCCTGGAGAGAGGCGACCTGGAGGAAGACGTTCCGGTTTACGAGCTCCGAGCATCCACCTGGAACGTGGGCGACGACGACGCTCACCGGTACCGCTTTCTCTTCGCTTCCTCTTCACCCTGGTGTGAAGAGCTCCGGGACTATCTCGCGACCCGCTGGATCAGCAACGGCAAGAGCCCGAGCGGCCCGGATGAATTCGATTCCGCAACGCTCGGAGGCGACCACCCACCGGTTCGACCATTTGCCGAGTTGCCGGGCAAGGACTCTGTATCACCACGGCTGTGAACATGACTCAGGCCTCTGAAAGCAACCAGCAGGGGGCGTCGCTGGTTGAGTTTGCACTCATCCTGCCGATCCTGCTGTCGCTTTTGTTGGGCACCGTGACGGCCGCTCTCTCTTTCAGCAGCAGTCTCGCATTGAACAATGCGGCCCGTGAGACGGCGCGGTTCGGGGCCACACTTCCGGTCGATCCGGATATCGGCGTCTGGCTGAACGAAGTGGCCGATGTCTCCATTTCATCTGCCACCGGTGACCTGGACTCGGGTGTGCCCGGCCGGTCGGTTTGTGTCGCCTACGTTCACCCGGCTGGCACCGCGCCGGATGACTCGACCACGATGCTGACCATCGACGAGGACGGTGCCCGCACCGCTACCGTCGGCTCGACCTGTTTCGCCGATGGGCGGCCACTCGACGAACGGCGTGTACAGGTCCGGCTTGAACGGGAAACCGATCTCAACGTGCTGTTCTTCTCCAACACCATCACCCTTACCCGTGACGCTACCGTCCGATTTGAACGGGTCTCGTGAGGCGGGTTGAACGGTTGGTGAGCGGTGACGAGGGATCGGCTCTGGTCATAGGCGCGTTCAGTGTCTTCCTTCTGGCGATCATGGCGGCCTTTGCCCTCGACCTCGGGGCATTGCGCAATGAGCGCGCCGCCGGGCAGCTATCCGTTGATGCTGCAGCCGCCTCGGCCGTTGTCTATGTCGCCGAAGGCAACGGTGTCAAAGCCTGTGAAACGGCCCTCGCCTATATGGCCTTGAATACTGCGCGTGCCTCCGCGTTTGCCGGCGCCGACTGCAGTTCCTTTCCAACGACGTGTGACGACACGACGTTGCCTGCGATTACCTCTGGCACAGAGGGTGAAATGACCGTCACGATCGCCTACCCGGTGCCTGATTCGAGCGTATATATGGATGCGGGGGCGATCGGTGCGGGAGCACAGGCGGTGGTGGCTGCCGACGGTGACCAATGTCAACGAATCGCCGTGGCGGCCAATGTGGAACGGGGGACATTCTTCGCCAGGATTGTTGGCGTGGGCCAGCAGACCACTGCGGTACATGCGGTAGCTCGAGCGACGGGCGGCAACGACGATGAGGGGACGGTGGCGCTCCTATTACTCGAACGAACCGAGTGTGACGTGCTCAGCGCCGCCGGCAACGGAGGCGTAACAGTGGGTTCCGTTGTCGATGTCGACACCGGTGAGACACTTCCCGGACGGATCGCCCTTGATACCAGCGCCACCGTCTCATGCGGAGCCGCAATCAAAACGTCAGGTGGCAACGCCGCCATCATCGCCGACGGCCCACCAGGCTGTGCCACGGAGCTGGCCGGTGATCCCGGAAGAGGTTGCGGTCGCCTCCAGGTCTATGGGGCCACCGGGCCTGGTTGCTTCCCTCCTGTTTGCAGCAATGGTGGCTCGATAGCACCGCTTCCGACCGTTCTCCGGCAACGCATAACGCGGGCTCCGGTCGACCACCGCTACAACTGCAAGAGCATCTATCCGGCCTCATACAACATTGACGGCTGCCAGGAAGGCGATCCTGCCTACGTTGACCAATTGGAACTCAACATCGGTGCCAGTGGCACCCCGGCAGGGTGGCAGCAATACACGGCTGCCGGGTATCCCTGCGACGTCCAGTTCGAT
>JAUXLW010000156.1 GCA_030623545.1 Acidimicrobiia bacterium
AACTCCGTTAAGAAGGCACGATAGCGAGCACCGAAGTCACTGTGTGACGCCCCCAGAATGGTGGAGGCCTCGAGGTACCCCATCGGGGTGCCGCTGTCGAGCAGATCGTGCTCGGAAACGTAGCCGAGGCAGAGGTTCGCCTCCCCGATGGCGTGGATGGCGTCCGTGAGCTGGATCTCGCCGCCGACACCCGGTTCCACATCGTTGAGAGCATCGAAAATTGGGGCAGTGAAGAGATAGCGCCCGATGAGGCCGAGCTTGGAGGGCGCCGCTTCGACGCCCGGCTTCTCGATGGCACCAAGCACCTCGACCACGCTTTCCGAAAGCCATTCACCGGGAACAATGAACCCATAGCGAGCGAGATAGTCGGTGCTCAGTTCCCGCAGGCAAACCACCGACTTGGCCGCGGCCGCCTCGGCCATCACGGGCAGGACCGCACGATCGGGATAAACTAGGTTGTCCACCAGCAAGCAGAAGAATGGCCGGCTGCCAACGCCGGCCTGAGCGGTCCGCACCGCGTCGCCAAGGCCCATGGGCACATCCTGGACTACGGCATGAACCCGGACGCCTTCCAGCCCGGGAAGCGGACCCTCCTCCTGGGAGTTGAAATGCCGGTCGATGAGCGTCCCCACACCCGGGTCGACTACCACGAAGACCTCCCGGGCCCCGGCCGCAGCTGCCTCTTCCACCACCCACTGGATGGCGGGGCGATCGACGATCGGAAGCATCGCTTTGGGAAGCGCCCGGGTGGCGGGGCGCATCCGGGTGCCGCGTCCGGCGGCGGGTATGACGGCTACTTCAACATCCATGAGCGTGACAACTACTTCGGCCCCACGGCCGTTCGACTGAACCGGGGCAACAGCGTTCACCCCGGCGATCAGTTTAGCCAACTGAGCTGGCCACGCTCTGAGGTTGAGTCGGATGCTTTACGCGTTCTTCTATGAGGCGGCCAGGACCACGAAGCTCCTGCTGGCTACCGCCCGCGCCACCGCGGCGGCATCCTCGGCCGGCACCGCCACCAGAGCCACCGGTCCCCGGAGGGAATCGACAGCACCCATCCTGACCACGACGGCCGGGACCGTTTGCGAAGATTCGGTGAGCACGATCTGGACATCGGCTCCGGGGACGAGAGCAAAAGACACTTCCAGGGCCAGTTGCCACCACCCGGAAGGAAGTGAGCCGGCGGCCGTGACGTCTGAAGGTGCTACCGGCTCCCCTGCTGCCAAGACGTGAGTGGCAACGGCCCCGGCCAGATCGGGTGCCGGAAACAGGCCCTCCGGAACCTTGCGCCATTCCACGTCGAGGGGCGAGCCGGCTTCGATCACCTCGGCCGTGAAGGGATGCAGCACGCTATTGGCCGGTCGGAACTCGAGCAGGACCGCCACCATCAACAAGGCACCAGCCGCGACCCACCGGACGTAGGGCGGGCGGCCAAACCAATACACGGGGAGAACGTAGAAGGCGCCGGCGTGGAAAGGAAGGGGGCTGCCGAACGCGGCCGACCAGTAATGTAATCGGCGTGTTCGACGCCGCCCTCTGGGGCTTAGTCCAAGGCCTCACCGAGTTCCTTCCGATCTCTTCGAGCGGCCACCTCGTGCTGGTCCCGGAAATCCTCAACAAACAGCCGCCGGGGCTTGCCACCACCGCGGTGCTTCACCTGGGGACACTGGCGGCAGTTCTCTGGTATTTTCGAAAGGATGTGGCCTGGCTGACCCGGCCCGATCGTGATCCGCGCGCCCGCCACATCGTCAAACTCCTGGCCATTGGGACCATCCCGGCTGTAGTAGTCGGCCTGTCTCTGGAATCGGCCCTCGACGAGGCGTTCGAGAGCCCGTTCCGGGTCGGCCTGGCGCTAATCGGAACCGGTGTCGTATTGCTGGCCTCAGGATGGATAGTGCGACGCCTCCGGACTCTGGAAGATTCCACAGTCGCCGACGCCCTTGTCGTGGGCGGGGCGCAGGCGCTTGCTCTGATTCCGGGGGTGTCCCGTTCGGGTATGACCATCACGGCTTCGCTAGGACGCCACTTCAGCGAGGTCGAAGCGGTCCGTTTCTCATTCTTGCTGGCGATACCGGTGATACTCGGAGGGGGGGCCAAACAGCTGCTCGACCTGGCAGGAGAAGGCGGTCTGGAGTGGGAGTTGGCGATCGGCGTCGTCGTTGCTGCGATATCCGGCTATTTCGCGATCGCGGCCCTGATCCGGGTGTTGACCAGTTGGGGCTTGCGACCGTTCGCCCTCTACTGCTTCGTCGTGGGAGCAATCGCAGTGGTGGCGCTGTGAGCCGCCCCCTCCACATGCGGCACAACTTCCCGGCCATCGAGGCGCTGGAAGCCGCCGGCGTCGACCCGGCCTCCGTGCAGGCAGTGGCTCCGGGAGTCGACCTGGAGCGGCTCCTGATCCGGGAGGCATCGACTCTCGTCGAGAAGCTGGTGTTGCGGCGCAACGCAGCCATTGCCCTGCCCTACGTCGTATACATGCACAGCCGCTGGTACCGCCGCCCCCGGGCCCAGCTAGCCCGGCTCGTGATCCATGAGGCGGTCCATGTGAGCCAGTGGCGCCAAACCGGGAAACTGAAATACGCGGCTACATACGCTTGCGATTACCTCCGGGGACGGGTGCGTCGGCGCGGGCACGATGAGGCTTATCAACAGATCCGTTACGAATTGCAGGCCAGGGAGGCTACCGACAAGGTGCTCCCGCGTTAGTCACTGCACCCTGCCAAGCTGACCCCGATGAAACGCCTTGCGGCAGTGCTGTTACTAGTAGCTGCGGCCTGCACCGGTGGTGATGATGCCGCGGCCGGCAACGTCATCGCCGTTCAAACTGCCGATGGCAACATCGTCGTGATCGATCCGGAGACGGGCGTCGAGACGCGGCTCACCTTCGATGGCGGAACCACCACCCTCTACTCGCAACCGACATGGTCTCCCGACGGATCCCAGTTGGCCTTCGTGCAAAGCGGCGCGGCAGCCGGGCCGGGACAATTCGCGGCCGGCGGCGGCGTGCGGGTCGGCCTGCAGGCGCAAGCGATCAATTCTTCGATCCACATCCTCACTATGGGGGATGAGATCACCGACGTCGAGGTCGAGACCCCTATCGCAGGCTTCTACCTGTACTGGTCACCCGACGGCTCGTCGCTGGCATTCCTGGGCAGTGATTTTTCGGGCATCGGGCTCGGCGTGATCGACATCTCGACCGGAACCTTCCGGCGCATTGACGAGGGCCAGCCCTACTACTTCGCCTGGTCCCCGGACTCGGATCGAGTCCTCTCTCACGTGGGGGGCGACATGTACTTCTTGAGCACCGACGGCCGCACCGACGATTTTCCCATCGACCCGGGTGGCTTCTCGGCCCCGGGCTGGGAGGACGGCTCTCTGCTCTATTCGGTCGTGCGGGATGATGGCAACCTGCTGGTACTCGCCACCACCGACGGGGAGGAGACGCGAGAAATTCTCGAGTACCCGGATGAGGTGGCCGCCGAGCTGAGCGCCGATGGCAAGACCGTTGCTTATGTCGACATCAGAGCCGGCTCCGCGCAACCGGCCCTCGGACCCCTCATCGCCGACACCGTCAATGGGCAGGTGGAAGTGGCGCCCGAGGTGACTGCCTTCTTCTGGAGCAGAGACGGAACCCACCTGCTCTACCTGACACCTGATAGGACCTCTGAAGACCTGCTTCTCCAGTGGGGTGTCTGGGACGGAACCACCACCACCACCTTCGAAGGATTCGTGCCTTCGGCCACGCTCGTGGCACGGTATCTCCCCTTCTTCAGTCAATACTCCAACAGCCATTCTTTCCTCTCCCCCGACAACAAATCATTCGTGTTTGCCGGCGAATTTGGTGGAGAATCCGGCGTCTGGATACAGAAGATCGAGGAGGGCGTGCCGGCCCAACGCCTGACCGACGGCGTCGTCGCCACCTGGGCTCCGTAGGCTTACGGCGCTACTCGCCTTTCGCAACTAATTTGAGGCCCGTGACAGCCACCAAACCCGACGCAGCCCGTTTCGCCGAGACAGGCCTCTCCAAACGACAGGTGCGCGAGCGGGAGGCGGCAGGCAAGGTCAACGAGGTGCCCGATGGTCCCAGCCGAACGGTGCGGGAAATAGTGCGGGCCAACGTAGTCACCCGGTTCAATATCCTCATCAGCGCCCTTCTAGTGGTCATCCTGCTTGTTGCCCCAATTCAGGATGCGCTGTTCGCCGGGGTCATGATCATCAACACCCTGATCGGTATCTACCAAGAGCTCAAAGCCAAGCGAACACTCGATCATCTGGCATTGCTGGCAGCGCCCCGTGCTCAGATCATCAGGGACGGTAAGACCAAAGAGGTCGACGTGCGTGCTCTGGTACTGCAGGACGTGCTCGAGGTGGGTCCCGGCGACCAGATCGTCGTCGACGGACAGGTGCTGACGTCGAACAACTTCGAGGTCGACGAGTCGCTGCTGACCGGCGAATCGGA
>JAUXLW010000020.1 GCA_030623545.1 Acidimicrobiia bacterium
CTGGACGGGAGATGTCGATGCCCAATGACTCTGCGGTGCGAAACACGTCGTCGTCGAGCTCTTTGAGCTCCACTTCCTCGCCGGCCGAGAGCATCTCGACGTTGAGGCACAACGACTGCATTTCCTTCACCAATACTTTGAACGACTCCGGTATTCCCGGCTCGGGGATGTTCTCGCCCTTGACGATGGCCTCGTACACCTTGACGCGGCCGTTGACGTCATCCGACTTGATGGTGAGCAGCTCCTGAAGGGCATATGCGGCTCCATATGCCTCCAGGGCCCACACTTCCATCTCCCCGAAGCGTTGACCGCCAAATTGGGCTTTTCCACCAAGCGGCTGCTGGGTGATCATCGAATAGGGCCCCGTTGACCGAGCGTGGATCTTGTCATCCACCAGGTGGAGGAGCTTGAGGATGTACAGATAGCCAACGGTGACCGGCTGATCGAGGGGACGGCCGTTGCGCCCGTCGAAAAGCATGGCCTTCCCTTCGTCGTTCACGAGCTTGGTGCCGTCCCGGTTGGGATGGGCGTTGACCAGGAGGTCGGCTATCTCTTCCTCGCGAGCACCATCGAAAACCGGGCTCGCTACTCGCTGCCAGGGGGGAGCGCCCTTGCTGGCTTCGCTGGAACCCTTGAATGGCTGCCACCCTTGGCCCGCCGCCCAGCCGAGGTGAGTCTCCAAGACCTGGCCGAGATTCATCCTGGAGGGAACTCCAAGAGGGGACAGCACAATGTCCACGGGTGTACCGTCTTCGAGGAAGGGCATGTCCTCCATGGGCAAGATCTTGGCGATAACACCCTTGTTTCCGTGCCGCCCTGCCAGCTTGTCTCCTTCGGAAATCTTCCTCTGCTGAGCCACGTAGACACGCACCAGCTCGTTCATGCCGGGAGGCAGATCGTCGCCATTCTCTCGACTGAACATCTTGACGTCGATGACCTTGCCGCCCTCGCCGTGTGGCACCTTGAGTGAGGTATCGCGAACCTCGCGGGCTTTTTCACCAAAGATGGCGCGCAGCAGGCGCTCCTCGGGGGTCAGCTCGGTCTCGCCTTTGGGCGTGACCTTGCCAACCAGGTAGTCACCAGGGCCTACCTCGGCCCCGATCCGGATGATTCCTTCGTCATCGAGGTCACGCAAGACCTCTTCTGCGACGTTAGGGATGTCCCGGGTGATCTCCTCAGCACCGAGCTTGGTGTCGCGAGCCTCGATCTCGTACTCCTCAATATGAATTGAGGTGAGGACATCGTCTATCACCAGACGCTCCGAAAGCACAATGGCGTCCTCATAGTTGTGGCCGTGCCAGGGCATGAACGCCACCAGAAGGTTCTTACCCAGAGCCAGCTCGCCCTGATCGGTAGAAGGCCCGTCGGCAAGGATATGGCCCGCCTTCACTTTGTCGCCTTCCTCCACGAGGGGCTTCTGGTTGAGGTTGGTGCCTTGATTAGACCGCTCGAACTTCTTGAGCCCGTAACTCTTCTTTCGCCTCGACTGCGTCTCTTTCACCACGATGTGCTCGCCGGTGATCTCCACCACCTCGCCGTCTGCCTCGGCCAGCACCATATCGCCCGAGTCGTATGCGGCCCTGGCTTCCACGCCGGTTCCAACAAGCGGAGCCTCACTACGCAACAACGGGACCGCCTGTCGCATCATGTTGGAGCCCATCAACGCCCGGTTGGCGTCGTCGTGCTCGAGGAACGGAATGAGGGAGGTGGCCACCGAAACGATTTGCTTCGGCGAAACATCCATGTAGTCGACTTCCTTGGCCTTTACGTAGTCGATCTCTCCTCCGGCACGGCGCACGAGGATCCGGGGATTGGCGAAGGCTCCATCAGGCTTCAACGGTGCATTGGCCTGGGCAATCACGAACTCCTCGTCCTCGGACGCGGTCAAGTAATCCACCTTGGTGGTGACCTTGCCCTTGGCGACTCTCCTGTAGGGGGTTTCGATAAAGCCAAACCGGTTGACCTTGGCGTAGGTGGCGAGTGACCCGATGAGCCCGATGTTGGGGCCCTCCGGAGTCTCAATCGGGCACATGCGCCCATAGTGGGAGGGATGGACATCTCGTACTTCGAATCCAGCCCGTTCCCGGCTGAGGCCTCCCGGGCCCAGCGCCGACAAACGACGGCGGTGGGTAAGGCCGGCAAGCGGATTCGGCTGATCCATGAACTGGCTCAGCTGGCTTGTCCCGAAGAACTCTTTGATCGACGCCACTACCGGGCGGATGTTGATGAGGCTCTGCGGAGTTATGACCTCAGGATCCTGGGTTGTCATGCGCTCGCGAACCACTCGCTCGAGGCGGGTGAGCCCCACCCTTACCTGGTTCTGGATCAGCTCACCGACGGTACGGATGCGCCTGTTACCGAAATGGTCGATGTCATCGGTCCGGTAACCATCAGTCCCGGAGTGAAGATGCACCATGTATCGAATGGTGTCGAGGATGTCCTCGTTCGACAACAAGCCATGCTCCTCGCTGTTGTACTGGGACATGGTGAGGATCTTGCGCCCGAACTTGCCCGACAACTTGTAGCGACCCACCCGGGTGAGGTCGTAGCGCTTGGGGTTGTAGAACAGCGTGTTGATGAGGCCGCGGGCCGACTCCACCGTGGTCAACTCACCGGGACGAAGCTTGCGGTACAGGTCGAGAAGCGCTTCGTCGCGTTCCTCGGTGGTGTCCTTCTCGAGCGTGTTCTGCATGGTCTCGGCATTGTCGAACAGAGCCAGAAGCTCCTCATCGGTCTCGCCGATGCCGAGGGCTCGCAAGAAGGTACTCACCAGCTGACGCCGCTTCCGGTCGACCCGCACCCCGATGGTGTTCTTCTTGTCGATGTCGAATTCGAGCCAGGCGCCGCGGCCGGGAATGATCTTGGCGGTGTATATGTCCTTGTCGGACGTCTTGTCGAGGCTTTGATCGAAATAAACCCCGGGCGACCGCACCAGCTGGCTCACGACCACCCGCTCGGTCCCGTTGACAATGAAAGTGCCGTTCGAGGTCATGATCGGGAAGTCGCCGAGGAAGACCTGCTGCTCTTTGATCTCACCGGTTTGCCGGTTCATGAAACGAGCTGTAACGAAGAGGGGTCGCGAATAGTTCGAATCGCGCTCCTTCGCTTCTTCGATGGTGAGTGTGGGCTCGGTAAACCAATGCTTGGTGAGGTCGAGAGCGAGGCTTCCGGTGAAGTCCTCAATAGGAAACACCTCGTCGAAGAGCTCCTGGAGGCCTACGTCCAGGAACCACTGAAACGATTCATGTTGGGTAGCTAGCAGGTCGGGAAGGGGCTGGACTTCAGGGATTTTGGCGAACGAAAAACGCTGGGACACACGCGCAGAGGCCAAGGGCGATTCCTCCTAAAGGACGGCATGGGACGGCGAACGGGAATACTACCACGCGGCGGTAGTTACGCAAATTTTTCAAGCCACCTGCTAAGGGGCCTCTACGTTGTCCAATGAGCAACATACAGGGGAGCGTCGATTCGGTCAAGCACTAGTGCTCGTAAACCTCACAGATCAAGGCGATAAATGGGTCGCCGCGGCTTCCGACGGGCCACCTCGGTGAAGCCGGCGAGCTGGAACATGGACTCCACCCCATGCCAGACCTCGGTGTCGGCCATCTCGGCCTCTGGCGCAACCGGGTAGCCCTCGAGAGTGGTGGCACCCGCCTGGCGAGCACGCGTGACCGCGGCTGCCAGCAGAGCGCCGGCCACGCCTCGTCCCCGATGGTGTTTATCCACGACGAAGCAGGTGACGGACCAGACCTCTTTGTTGTCGACGGGCTTGTTCACGGGCGAACGCTGGAGCCGCGAGTACTCCGCTCTCGGCGCCAGGGCTGCCCACCCGACGGGGCGGCCGTCCGCATATGCCAGTAATCCGTACTCATGGCCGTTGGCTATCAGTTTCTCGAGCGCCCGCCGGTTGGGCTCGTAGACGTTCTCTCCGAATTCGGTGTTGGTCTGCCGATTCCACATGCACCAACAGCCCGAATAAGCACCGCTGGGCCCGAAGAGTAATTCCAGGTCGGCAAAATTCTCGTCCGTCGCAGGCACGATGCTCAGCACCATGAGATCCAGGCTATCCCCGACTACTGCTCCGCGGGTCATACGATGGTTGGATGCACAGGGCACGTCGCTGGAGGTTCACGGTATTGGGGTTGCTGGGAGGCCTTGCGATAACGGCCGCCGGATGCGGCGGATCCACCAGCGAGACCGCCCCGGCCACCACTACCACGGCGCCAAGCTCCACTGCCACGACCACCAGCGCTCCGCCCACCACCACAACCACCACGGTGGCGCCCACGACGACGACCACAACTATTCCCCCGGAGCCGGCTCGCTATCGGCTTGTAGTCAAGAACACCTGGAGCGAGGAGACCCAGCCAGGAGGGGTCCCCGGAAACGCCCATTTATCCTGGTTGGCAGGAGCCACCCATAACGACGAGGTGACTCTGTGGTCGCTGGACGAGCCCGCTAGCCCGGGAGTAACCGAGATGGCCGAGACCGGACGGACCAACATCCTCCTCGACGAGATAGCGGCCGCCGGTGGGATCGACTCGACCCTCAGCTGGCAATGGTGGTTCTGCGCGGCCTCCACCAACTCAGACAATTGCGGTGAGACCATCCTCGAGTTCGACATTGATCCCGCCTATCCCTACGTCACTCTGGCGAGCATGATCGGACCAAGCCCCGACTGGTTCGTCGGTGTAGACGGTCTCGCTCTGCTCGAGGACGGCCGGTGGCGACAAGAGGTCGTCGTTCTTCTCACGCCCTACGACGGCGGGACCCGTACTGAGCAGGATCGATTTGCCCTCGGGGGCCCACAGAACGATCCACCCGAGCCGATTTCCGTGATCACCGACGGGTCGGGTCAGATCGTGGGCCCACAACCGATTGGATCCTTCACTTTCACTCTGCTCATGAGCGGCTGATGAGTTTCACCTGGTCAAGCTCTTACCGCTCGGCTTGACCAGTAAGCCCCGCCGATCACGGCCACTACTCCGAGGATCGCTATCGGCTCGACGGTTTCGTGCCGGAACATAACCCCGAGAGCAATGGCAACGAGGGGAATGAGGTAAGCGGTGGTCGACATCCGAGGGGCCCCGACGCGTCCTCCGAGGGTGGCAGCCAATGACCGGGCGACCCCGGTGCCGAGCACTCCGAGAATCACCACGGCAGCGATGGCCTGCCACCTGAATTCGGACTCAGAGATGGTCACAAAGCCGAAGGGGGCCAGGAGCACACTCGACACAGCCAGGGCCCACAGGGTGACGGCGGGCCCACCGTAACGTTGCTGCAGAGGGACCAGCATGTTGCCGCTAATGCCGTACCCGACGACAGCGATCAACACCAGGATAACTCCTGTAGGCGCAGCGTCGGCGCCGCTCAGCGATGGAGCCGTCATCAGAACGATCCCGACGAAACCGAGGGAGATGCCGAACGCCTGGGCCGGCCCCGGGAGGCGCCGCAGCAGGAGTGAGGCAATGACCAGACTGATTATCGGGGCTGCGGCTGTGAGCATCCCCGCCACTGCGGAATCGAGCTCCGTTTCGGCCACAGCGAATAGAAGCCCGGGGCCGGCATTCCCGGCGATTGCTATCACCAGGATCCGCAGCCAGTCGGCACGCTCGATGCGGCGGCGGGCACTCGGGAACGTCAGCAGCGCTGCCCCGCCTAGAAAGACCCTCCCAAATGCGACCACCCCCGGCGCCAGCGAGTCCACCCCAATGGCAATCCAAAGGAACGCCGAACCCCAAATGAGGCCGACAGTGGCAGTTAGGCCCCACTCCGCAGGTCCGTATGCCGCAGGCCGGGAACCAACATTGGTGAGCGCATGCCTGTCCGACGGCCCCAAAAGGCTCCATGCCATCAAGCCTCGTCGGAAAGAGTCGGTCGGTGCGCAGCCAACGTTTAGCTACTTGAGCTCGACAGTTCCGCCGGCACCTTCAATAGTCTCTTTGGCTTTCTCGGCGACGTCTTTGTCGACGCCCTCCAACACCGGGACCGGGGCACTTTCAACAAGCTCCTTGGCTTCCTTGAGGCCCAGGGTGGTGAGAGCACGCACCTCTTTGATCACCTGGATTTTCTTATCTCCTGCAGCCGTCAAGATGACGTCGAACGAGTCCTGCTCCTCCACCGCAGCCGCGTCGCCGCCATCTCCGCCGGCCGCCGCTACCGCAACCGGGGCGGCCGCGGTTACGTCGAACTTCTCCTCGAATGCCTTGACGAACTCGGACAGCTCGAGGACGGTCATGCCCTCAAAGTGTTCGAGAAGGTCGTCGCTGCTCAGTTTGGCCATTGTGTCTTCTCCTTATCGTTAATCTTCGGAATCATCTTTGGTCCCATCAGAACCAGACGCCTCTTCTGCCGACACTTCAACCGTGGGCTCCTCAGCAGCAGCCGGCTCGTCGGCCGCGGAGTCTTCAGCCACAGCGTCCTCGGCAGGTTTTTCCGCCGCGGGCTCCTCAGCCGCAGGCTCCCCGGCAGACTCCTCCGCCGCGGGCTCTTCAGCCGCAGCGTCCTCGTCAGACTCATCAGCCGCAGGCTCCTCGGCAGATTTCTCCGTCGCGGGCTCCTCAGCCGCAGTGTCTTCGCCAGACTTCTCCGCCTTGCCCTCCTCAGCCGGAGCCGTCCCCTCAGACCCGTCCGCCGAGCCCTCGGCGGTCGACTCCTCGGGAGCAGCAGGCTCTTCAGCAACCGGCGACTCAGAGGCCTTCTTATCGAGTAACTGCTGCATCGCCGAGGCAGGCTGGCGCAGCACAGCCGACATGAGCCCAGCCAATTTCGTAAGAGGCGCCTTGAGGACCCCGGCGAACATCGCCAGCAACACCTCGCGTGGCTCGAGGTCGGCGAGCTTGAGGAACGACTCCTGATCCAACGTTTCACCGTCGAGCAAGCCACCCTTGATGACCAGGAACTCGTTGCCAGCCGCAAAAGTCTTGAGCTCCTTGGCCGCGAGGACCGGGTCGCCGTCTGTGAACGCAAGTGCGGTGGGACCTTGCAACCATTCCAGGAGGTCGGTCTTGCCGGCACCCTCGGCCGCGAGTCTGGCCAAACTCATTTTCATGACCTTGTAGTCGGCGCCTGTGGCCCGGAGGCTCCTTCGCAGCGCCTGCTGCTGAGACACCGAAAGGCCCCGGTACTCGGTGATGAACACTGCACCAGAGTTCTCGAGCCTGTCTTTGATCTCATCGACTACGGCGACCTTCTCCGGTCGTGCCATGTCAGCTCCTCGTGCAAATAGGAAAGGCCCCCAGACCGAAAAGGTGGGAGCCGACGGGCCTCCGACCTGCGCTGGCGGCTTCGGCCGCGTATGCGGCGCCGGCGGTCTCCGGTCGTGGAGTGTTCTGTTGTGGTGCGGGAGGTTAATCAGATGGCCGGGGTACGGCAATCGGCAATCGGCAATCGGCAGTCAGCTCCGTCTAGTGGCTCAATGCTTGCAACTCGTCCAAGCGCGAGGTGTCGATCGAGATGCCGGGCCCCATCGTCGAGCTCACTCCGATGTGGCGGATGTAAATGCCTTTGACCGAAGAAGGACGAGCACGCATGATCGCGTCTGTCAAGACGGCGAGATTCTGTAGAAGGTTCTCAGCATCGAAAGAGACCTTACCGATCACGGCATGAACGTTTCCCGCCCGATCGTTGCGATATTCGACCTTGCCGGCCTTGAACTCGCCAACCGTTTTACCGATATCGACGGTCACCGTCCCCGCCTTGGGATTGGGCATCAACCCACGGGGGCCGAGCATCTTGCCCAGCTTTCCTACCTCCGACATGAGCTCCGGGGTCGAAATCGTGAGGTCAAAGTCGAGACTGCGGCCATCCTGGATTTCTTTGACCAATTCTTTACCACCCACGATATCGGCGCCCGCCTCCTCGGCCTCGCGAGCCTTCTCCCCGGTGGCAAAAACTGCTACCCGAAGGTCTTTGCCGGTGCCGTGTGGCAAGGAGACCGTCCCTCGAACCCCCTGATCAGCATGCTTGGCGTCAATTCCGAGGCGGAAATTAGCCTCAACGCTCTCGTCGAACTTGGCGAAGGCATTGGCCTTTACGAGCTCAAGAGCTTCCCGAGGCTCATAGCCGGCGCCCGCTTCTCTCGAGGATGCCGCAGCGGTGTATTTCTTCCCGTGCTTAGTCATTATCTTCTCCCTGTGGTGCAAGCGGCCGTCCGGCCTCCCACGTTCTAACCGTCGACGGTGAAGCCCATCGACCGGGCGGTACCTTCGACAATCTTCATGGCAGCCTCAATGTCGTTGGCATTGAGGTCTGGCATCTTGGTCTCAGCGATCTCTCTCACCTGGGCCCTGGTAACCGAGGCCACCTTTTCCTTATGCGGCTCCGGCGAGCCCTTGGCGACTCTCGCCGCCTGTCGCAGCAGCACGGCTGCGGGCGGGGTCTTGGTGATAAAAGTGAAACTGCGGTCCTCGTAAACCGTGATAACCACGGGAACGATCGTCCCCGCCTGATCCTTCGTTTGGGCGTTGTAGGCCTGAACGAAATCCATGATGTTGACGCCGTGCTGACCCAGAGCAGGGCCAACCGGAGGGGCCGGGCTCGCCTGGCCCGCCGGCACCTGAAGCTTGATCATTGCCATTACCCTCTTGCGACCCATTAGTGACCTGTCACCTGTCCCTCGATCACAGTTTCACGATTTGCTCGAAGTTGAGCTCGACCGGCGTATCCCGTCCGAAGATGTTGACAAGCACTCGCACCTTGGACTGATCGAGGTTGATCTCTTCGATAACGCCGTTGAAATCGGCGAAAGGTCCCTCGACCACCCTCACAGTTTCACCAACGTCCCAGGCTGGCTTGAACCGCGGAGCCGCTTTCTCGCCCTCCTCAGCCTTCTTGACTCCAAGGATCCGCTCGACTTCGCGCCGCGACAGCGGTGTTGGCTTGGTTCCCGAGCCAACGAATCCAGTGACCCCCGGCGTGTTGCGAACCCCAAACCAGGAGTCGTCGGTCATATACATACGGACCAGGATGTAGCCGGGAAAGACCTTCTTGGGTACCGTTACCTTGCGGCCGCCCTTGATTTCCACGACATCTTCCATCGGAATAACGACGTCGAAAATCTCGCCTTCCAAGTGCATGGAATGGATGCGGGTCTCGAGGTTGACTTTGACCTTGTTCTCGTAGCCGGAATAGGAGTGGATGACATACCAATCGCCCGCGAGGTCATATGGGCTAGCGGGACCCTCATCCTCAGCCTCCGCATCATCATCTTCATCATCATCAGAGGACTCATCCGACTCAGCCTCAGCCGCCGGGTCGGGCTCGGCAACCTCCACATCCTCAGCCTCAACGACCGGCGCAGCCTCCGGCTCCGGCTCAGCAACCTCCACATCCTCACCTTTATCCACAGCCTCCGACTCCGGCTCGGCAACCACCACATCCTCAGCCTCAGTGACAGACTCTGCTACCTCCTCGGATGTTTCGACCGGTTCGTCATCGACGGCGATCCCCGGGAAAGTCACTGCGGGTATCTCGAGAGCCGAACCGTCCGCCGCTGCTAACGCAACCGGGTCGATCGCCTCCGGTGTGTCAGGATCGATACCGGCGGCCGTCGCTTCAACGGATTTGGTGTCTTCAGGTAGTCCTTCAGACACTGAACCGGCCAGGGCTTCCTCGGGGGTGCCGGGCTCCCCTTCGAGGTCCGGGGTGGTGGTGGCGCGATCCTCCATCGACTTCACCTGAGAATGAAATCGACAAATGCTTGCTTGAAACTGAAGTCAAGCAGCGCCGTGTAGGCAGTCAGAGCGACGGTGGCAATCAGCGAGACCGCCGTGTAGGTCGTAAGCGTCTGGCGGTCGGGCCATGCCACCTTGGCCAATTCCTGGCGGACCTCGCGGAGATATTGCCGAAGCCCTCGACGTTCAGTGGAGTCGGGCGCGGTCTTGCCGGCGGCGCGTTGCGCGGCCTGTTGCCGACTCGTGGCGGCACCCTTCTTCTTGTCCAGACGCTCTTGGCGAGCCTGCTGGCGGCGAAGTTCTCTGTTCATCTTCTTCCTCTTGGCAGGGGCGGTGGGACTCGAACCCACAACCTCCGGTTTTGGAGACCGGCGCTCTAGCCAATTCGAGCTACACCCCTTTGTGTGAGCCGAATCCTAGGGCGACAGCCCCGCGAGACTCTGAGAGTATAAGCGCCCCAAATCTGAACCCGCCGACCTAAACACTGACCCGTCTCCGCCACAATTTGACTGCTCCCGCCATCGCGACAACGCCGGTGGCAGCGAACGCCACTTCTCTGACTCGAGACTTCTTCGGTACGTCGGTAACCCGGCTCAAGCCCCTCCCCACCACTTCCACCAGGCCGGCCGGCGCCGGCACCAACTGACTCCTCATTTGCATCAGATATCGGAGCAGGGTTCGGTATTTGGCGGCTTCCGCCTGGCACCGCAAACACTCTGATACGTGGCCGCTGCTAAACGAGGGATCGCCGGACAATCGAAGTCGATTCGGAAGGCAAGCCGCCCTCATACCATCTCCCTCCACAAACTCTCTTTCAACCTCTTACGAGCCCGATGCAATCGAACCTTGGCGGCGGTCACGCTGATGTCCAGCGATTCTGCCACCTCGGCATGAGACCAGCCGTAGATATCCTTGAGCACCACCACCGCTCGATGGGCATCTGGCAAGTCGGTAACGGCATTGCGCAGGCGCGCCTGCAACTCGGCGTTCTCAGCCACGGCTTCTGGTGACGGTTGCGTATCGTGACCAATCGGTGCCACCTCGTCGATGTCGGCGGCGTTATGGCGCTGGGCCCTGCGTCCCAGGGTCCAGCTGGTGTTGACTGTGATGCGGTGCAGCCAGGTGGACAATGCGGCGTCACCTCGGAATTTGGGGAGGGCGCGCCAGGCGCGAATAAATGTCTCCTGGGCTGCGTCTGCGGCCAACTCGTAATTGCCGAGCAACCGAAGGGCCAACGTAAACACCTCACTCTGATGAATCCGTACGAGCTCCGAAAACGCCCCCTCGTCACCGTTCTGGGCTCGCTCGAGAAGCTCCCTACCCTCTTCGACGTTGCGATCGGCCATCGGGTTACCCCTCCGCGAGAGTGGCGTCGGCCGAGACCACTACGGTCTCATCCGAGCGAATGCCCAAGGATAGAGCCTGCGGGCCCTTCACCTCGCCGACCACCTCGGCCTGGCCGCCGGGCCGGAGAGCCTGTCGAAACCTCAACCTGAGATCTGCCAGCGGACGCGGTCCGGGCACATAGCGGCTCGCCGCCTGCGTCACCCATGACGCCATGAGCAGGCCATGCACGATCACTCCGGGAAGCCCGGCCTCCACGGCCGCGTCGTGATCCCAATGGATAGGATTGAAATCGCGGGTGGTGCCCGCGTATCGAACCAGATCGGCCCGGCTGGCTGACTTCAACAGCCCGGTCAATTCGTCGCCCACCCCCGGCAGCTGTTCCACTTCAGGCTTTTGGTTCTCCCCCGAAGCATCGAACGATGGCTCGTCTTCCACCGCAACCTTCTCCCGGGGCAAGGCACCTTCGGTCATGAGAAAGGTCGACTTGGCCTCCAGGACCGCATGATCTTCACCGTCGACGGCCCGGGTTGTGAAAGTAACGAAGAACATCTCCCCGCGGTGGCGGACACTCTCCACAGCACCAGTGACAGTCAGGTCCTCTTCCTGCGGCAGAGGGCGAGGCCATTCAAACGTTTGATCGACGTGCACCAGAGTCTTGGCATATGGGGCCGCGTCGGGATCCGCAAAGAAAGCGGGTGCGGATTTGAAGAGAATTACGGCAGCGAAGCCGGGAGGGGCGTGCAGCTCCCAGCGGGCGGGGTCATCGCCGGTGGCGTTGATGAACTCGTCGATCCGATCAACACTGGACCGTAGGTGGAACGGCCCGTAGGTGCGGCCGGCCAGATCAGCGAGGCCCCCGCTCATCCAGCGCCCTGTCCAGTGACGTTGGCGATGTTCAGGGCGAGGCAGGGGCGTCGGTGGCAAGGACGCAGGACGCAGACGCACCGGGCGTGCGTCAAGGACGAGGACGCAGCCAGCTGCGTCACTGACCGTCCTGAGCGCGGCAAACGTTGCTGAGCGGGGCGCCGGCCCTGGGCCCGGTGAGTCATCGGGTCTCTTTATGAGGCGTGTGCTGCCGGCAGCGACTGCAGTACTTCTTTAACTCGAGGCGGTCGCGGGTGTTGGTCCTGTTCTTGTTCGTCACGTAGTTCCGCTCCTTGCACTGTTCGCAAGCGAGCGTGATCGGGGGTCTTTTAACTGATGCCATTAGTTCCTCGTTTCCGTCAGTAGCGGCGGGTGGACTTGAACCACCGACCTCTCGATTATGAGCCGAGCGCTCTAACCAGGCTGAGCTACGCCGCCGAGCCCCCTCGCGGATTCGAACCGCGGACCCCTTCCTTACCATGGAAGTGCTCTACCACTGAGCTAAGGGGGCGAAATCGCTTTTGTTTACTGCCTCTGGTAGACTTAGTCCAATGTCGCTACACGACGGCCCACCAAGGAGTCCCACCATGGATGCC
>JAUXLW010000083.1 GCA_030623545.1 Acidimicrobiia bacterium
CCATCCGACTGCCACCAGGCCGGGGCCTCCGGCGCTCACGCTGGTCATCCCCACGTGAGCACTGTCGACACCAAGTCGATACGCCGGCCCGCCGAAGATCGCCTCGTTGTGGGGGACCCGGGACCAGGTGATCCCATCGGGAGAGGTCCACACTGCCGCATGCGGCCAGTCCCATCCGACTGCCACCAGGCCAGGGCCTCCGGCGGTCACGCTGCTCATCCCCGCGGGGGCACTGTCGTCACTAACTCGATACGCCGGCCCGCCGAAGATCGCCTCGTTGTGGGGGACCCGGGACCAGTCGATCCCATCGGGAGAGGTCCACACCACCGCATTGCTGCTCTCGCTTTGGGCGCCCCCATCGCTTCCGACTGCCACCAAACCGGGGCCTCCGACGGTCACACTGTTCATCGTCGCTCCGCCTCCCTCGTCGTAAAACACCCGGGACCAGGTAACCCCATCGGCAGAAGTCCACACCACCGCATCGCCGTCGGCATCTTCTCCGACTGCCACCAAACCGGGGCCTCCGACGGTGATGCTCTCCATATCCGCTCCGCCGAACAGGGCCGCGTCGTGAGGAACCCGGGTCCAGATAGCCCCGTCGGGGGAGGTCCACACCGCCGCACTCCCTTCGCCATCTTCGCCCGGCCCGGCCTGGCCGACTGCCACCAGGCCGGGGCCTCCGACGGTCACACTCCTCATCGTCGCTCCGCCAAAGACAAAGACACGAGACCAGGTAAGCGAAGAAAGGAGGGGCGTGGTCGTTGGGGTCGGGATACTGGTGACGGTGGGTTGATCGATCACTTCACCATCGGGGGTGCCTCGTGTCAGCCAGGCAACTCCAGCGATGATCAGACCAACCATGACAGCCGCTAGAGCAACTCGCAGACTGCGCCAACGCGGGGCCGATGTGAGCGGCTTTGGCCGGGGTTGAATAGGCCGGACTGGGGGTGCGGGAACGGGTATGGCGGCCACCACGTCGAGGCGATCGGAAAGCTCGGTGAGGGATATTGTCGGATAATCCCGTTCCAGTAAGTCTCCGTGCTCACTGAGTCGGCGTTCGAGGTCAACCATCGATCCTCACCTCCAGGGCAACTCGTAACTTGGCCATTCCACGATCAATATGAGTACGGACGGTGCTTACCGAAGCGTCCAGCATCTTGGCAATCTCCTCGTAGGTCCATGCGAAGCCGTGATGAAGAATCACCGCGGTTCGCTGGTTATCCGACAGAGCCTTCAGGCTTGGCTCGAGCGCTGGTTCCACCCAAGGCTCCTCAGAGTTCGGCAACCCAACAACGACCGGTATCCGGGCCTGCGGTGTAACGCTGTTAACCCCGACCCGGTACAGGTACCCGGCCGGATTGTCCATGCCCTTGACCTTGTCCCAATGGCGCCAGGCATAAATCAATGCATCGGCGGCAGCATCGCGACCAAGATCACCACCCCAGCGAGCAACGAGAGCCCGGCGAAGACGAGGCTCAACCTCACCAACGAAACCAGCGAACTCTGCCGTAAACGCCTCGGCCATCATCCTCCCCAGCGACACTCACCCTATAAAGGGTCAAGTCCGTCCGCAGGTGTGACACGATTCCGTGTACGCACCCTCTCGGGATGGAGGATGGTGGGGTGCGTGATTGTCCGACTCGGTCAGGCGCTGAAGCGCACGAAATCGAGCTCTTCCAGATCATCCACGTCAGATGCCATCAGGCCGACATCGGACAATGTGTAGAGGACGTCGCCGATGACCAGTGATCGGCGGATCTGCGTGCCGTAGTCCCAGTGGTTCCGATCTGCCTGGTGGCTGACCCTGCTCAGTTCGTGCAGGTCGTCGTTGTGAACGTGGACCCCCACTGCTCCCGAGAAGTACGACTCGGAATTCCCGTTCCAGTTCCACGTCTGCAGCGGCAGCATTGCCAGCTCTGCGTTGGCCCAGTACAGGAAAGCCCGGTGGTCGTATTCCACCTCGGAGTTGCCGGAGCCGAATGTGATCTTGTCGATCCGTTTCGGATCGGACAGGTCGGAGATGTCGAACAGTGATACCTGAGCCCCGAGCACGCGGCCGGTTTCGGTGGCGTCCTGGCCGATGCCCAGGAGCCTGTCTTCACTGATCGGGTGCAGGTAAGCCGAGTAACCAGGGATCTTCAGCTCACCCTCGAGCTGGGGATCTGCCGGGTTGGAGAGATCCACCACGTACAGCGGATCGACCTGGCGGAAGGTGACCACGAACCCGGTCGTTCCGATGTACCGGACGGCGTAGATGCGTTCCCCCCGCCCGAGGTCTTCGACCCGGCCGACGGTTTTCAGCTCACCGTCGTCCTCAGCCAGCACCGTGATCATGCTTTGTGCATCATCTGAGAAGCCCCAGATGGATGCTGCGTCGGTGGATGCCACCCGTAGGAAGCCGTCGTGTTCCGACATGGCCCACTGGTTCAACAGGTAGCCGGGTACCTGGCCGGTGGCGACGTATTTGACCTCATCAGGGTCGGATATGTCGAACTTGTGGATCGAGGTCACGAAGTCTTTCGCCTCCGAACGCCAGTTGTTCTCGAGCACCACCGGGTCGAGGAAGCTGTTTGTCGTCACGTAGAGCCCGTCGGGCGAGGCGTAGATGGTCTCACCCTGGGCGAAAATTGCTGCCGCCGCGCCCGCCGGGCTGACGCCGTCGATCAGATCGATAGTGAGGACGGAGGTGAGACCGAGACCGGCCGACTCTTCCGGCAAGTGGACGTCGGCGCAATCGAGCAGCACGCCTTCGGTGACTTCGGTTTTGGAGCCGGTGTGGTCCTCGAGCACGAAGTAGGGAAGCCAGTTCTCGATAGTGGACTCTTCAATCACCCGCCGGTTCTCCCGCTCGGAGTCGCGCTCGACCTTGAGCCCGCCGCCTTTTGGCTGCACGAATTCGAGGCCGGTGGGTTGGGAGCGAATGACCAATCGGGCTACATCGTTGTTGAGCCGGCCGCTCACGTAGCTGCCGTCGATGTACAGATCTCGCACGACCTTCATCTCGTCGGGATCAGAAATGTCGATCTCGGAGATCAAAGTCACGCCCACCTGGGGCACGTAGTAGTCGCCTTCCCAAACGTTGGGGCGGCTCTCCACCGTCACCGACGGGCGGGAACCGTTGGAAATCACGAACACCTTGTCGTCTACCATCAGCATCTCGTGGCCCCAGCCCCGGCGCAACGGCATCGACCCGACAACCTCGGGACCGGAGTCGGTGATCTCGATGTTGAAGAGCATTGCTCCTGTGCCGTAGTAACCGCCGTAGCTCAGCCCGGACTCGTAGAAGATCTCCTCGTTGTTGACGATGGCGAGGATGCGGTCGCCGTCGGTCTTGACGATGTCTGGTTCGTCGACCCCCAGCTCCTGGACATTGGTCGTCGAGAAGTCGACCCCGGGGATGCCGCCCTCGGCTCGGAACCCTGCTGAGTCTGCAAAGGTCGTCGCTGTTGCCCCGGCCAGCTGTTCGATGAGAACGAGATCGCCATCAAGTCGGCCTCGTCCAGCCCACTCGACCCCGTAGGGGTAGCCGTAATACCCGTCAAGGCCCCAGGGCCCTACTCGCTCGAGGGCTTCTTTGATGAAGTGATCGAGCAGCTCGTCGCAACTGTCCACCGTATGAAGCGCCAGGGCGAAGTTGCTGCTGCTCGGACCAGTGGGCAATGCCGGGGGGATGGGCGTGAAGGGACCACCCTCCGGGTTTCCAGTCGTCGTCGTCGTGGTGACGGCGCCGTCGGCGACGCAGGCGGAGGACACCAATGCCAGGGCAAGAATCAGGGCTGCTTTTCGCATGGGCGCACTCCTTGGTTTTGCCGATCAGACGCATGGGCCACGCTTTTTGGTTCCAGGAGACCGTTGCTCTCGCAGTTCGTTGGCGCACCGTCGGCTTGAGGTCAGGCCGGTTCAAGCTTGCTGAGAAGGGCAAAGATCCGACTGCCCACCGGTGATCTCGAAGAGTCGGCTTGACTAAGGGCAGAACTGACTACTCTCGGGGGCCATGGGCCGCCGCTTCCTCACGACCACCGCACTTCTAGACGTCACTTCCCTCGGTTTGGCAATTATCGTTGGGATCGCCCTCATCCCTAACTTCGGCGCCGGAGTAGAAACCGTCGAGGTTGTTCCGCTACTCGGGACGATGTTCCTGGGGGCATTGCTTGGAAGCTATGTGAGTGCCCGCTCGTGGGCCTCCGGCGCCCCCCGGCCATCGTACGGACGTGCGGTATCCATTATCACAATCGCGGTCTCTTTTACCGCTCTGGTAATCGTCACTACCCGTATTTACTGGTCGCGCCCTCATTTCGTCGCCACCACTATCGGGTGGCTGGCTCTTGCCCTGGCCCATCGGGCGGTTCGCCGCCGACGGCCGTGGAGTGAGAACATCGTCGTCGTGACTCGCGAGAAGGAGTTGCTCGAGGATCTGCGGGCTGCCCCCCACGCCAATGTGGTCGACGCACTTGATCCCGGTGGAGTGCCTCCCACCCGGCCTTACTCGCCGGACACTCTGCTGGCCGTCGATCTGCGGGCGGTGCTCTCCGACACGATGGCCCAATACGTTGCTTCGCTGCACCTGGCGGGGTGTCCGATGCGGGGATTCACTTCGGTTTACGAGGAGCACACCGGCCGGATGCCGATTGTTCACTTGATGGAAGGGTGGGAGCTCACCGAGCCCCTTGATGCCCGCTCACCCTATGTGAGCCTCAAACGCTTCATCGACGTGGGGCTGGTCTTGCTGACCAGCCCCATCACGCTCACCTTGAGTGCCTTGATCGCCGTCGTCATCCCCCTGGAGTCGAAGGGGCCGATCATCTTCGCACAGGAGCGGGTCGCTCGGTACGGCAAGACCTTTACGTTGTACAAATTCCGAACCATGGTTCATGATGCCGACGCCAACGGAGCGCAATTCGCCCTGCCCGACGATGAGCGTTTGACCAGTGTGGGGCGGCTGCTGCGCCGCTTCCGCGTGGATGAGCTTCCGCAGCTGTGGAACGTTTTGCGAGGTGACCTCAGCCTGGTTGGGCCCCGCCCCGAGCAGATTCCCTTTGTTGAGCGTTTCGACCAGACGATTCCGTTCTACACTCACCGGCACCTGTTGCGGCCCGGGGTCACCGGTTGGGCTCAGGTGAATTTTGGCTACGCCGACAATGAGATTGATACCGTCGAGAAACTTTCTTATGACCTCTTCTATGTCAAACACGTCTCACCCTGGCTCGATATCTCCATACTGGGTCGCAGCATCTGGACAGTCCTCTCGGGCTTTGGTGCGCAGTAACGAGACAGCGAGCTTCAAGTCATGATTTCGCGCTGGCGCCATACGCTGATCTCGCTCGCCACACTCGCGACGCTTCTCGTGGGAGTGGCCGGGCCGGCCCCGGCAGGATCCAATTTCACTGAGAGCCAGGGTTGCGGGGTTGCCGGATATCGGGGCCCCCTGGCCGGTAGGGGCGGTTGGCTGCCTACCACCCAGGAGATCTACGGGCCGTTCGCCGATTTCTTCGGCCGTACCTACCACCAGGTCGAGTCGCAAATGGTCAACTGGACGGTGCCGGGCAGCAGCGGGCGGACGGTGAAGGTGCATATCGACGCCATGCCGGCGTTTCGGCAAGTTGCCAACAACCTGGCGGCCGCGGCCGCGGCCGGAAAGACCTATCGCGTCGACTCAGCTTTTGGATGGGGATTCCGTACGGTCACCGGAGAGAGTCAGCGCATGTCGTTTCACGCATTCGGCACGGTCGTCGACATCAATCCGCCGAGAAATCCATACGTTCCCGGTCCCGACCCTCAACTGATTACCGACATGCCTCCCTGGTATGTGCAGGCCTGGCAGGACGCCGGCTTTTGCTGGGGCGGTGACTGGGTGTCGATCAAGGATGCAATGCACTTCTCGTGGATGGGCCCGGCGGCGACACCCGGCTACGGCGACATCCCGGCGCCTTCCCCGCCCACCAACTCGAACAGCCCATTCACCCGGGTGGCTTTCAACGGCTCCACCGTTTTTGCAGGCAACGATTGGGAATACACGCTCATCGACCGCAGCCGGGACGGGGCGCCCGACCTCTACGCCTGGCGCTGGCTCGAAGATGGGTTGCTGCGTCTCGAGGTGGCCGG
>JAUXLW010000175.1 GCA_030623545.1 Acidimicrobiia bacterium
CCTGGTCGTGGCTTTGATCGCCGGTGTCATAGCCGTCGCGGCTTTGATCGTCGTGGGAAACAGAAACTCGGTGGATGACGACATCGTCGCCGCCAAGGTTGATCAGTTCCTGGCCGCGCCGGGGAACGTCGGCACTCCCTCCGACACGTCATCGACGCCGACCGCCGGGGCACCAGCCACCGGGAGTGTGATCCCCGATCTGACCCCCAAAGCCGAGCTGCCGGTGGCCACCGAAGTGAACGTGGCCGTGGCGCCCAACGTGCCACCGCCGGTGACCCGCACCAACCAGGCGATTGTCGAGGTCCACTTCGAGATAGTCGAGGGCATTTATGCGATCGATCCCGCCACCGGAGTGGACTACGAGACCTGGGGCTACAAGATCTCCGGAGCCCAGGGTGATTTCATCGCCACGCCTGGCCCGATGATCCGGGCCCGGGTGGGTGATGTGCTGCGTTTCACCATCAGCAATCCCGCCACCAACTCGCACCCCCACAACGTCGACTTTCACGCTGTGACCGGACAGGGCGGCGGAGCGGCAGACACCTCGGTGGCGCCCGGTGAGACCACCACCATCGAAGCCCGGCTGCTCTATCCCGGCATGTTCCTGTATCACTGCGCCACCGGGGACGTCCCCAACCACATCATTCACGGCATGTACGGCGGAATCCTGGTGGATCCGGCTGATCCCCTGCCGTCGGTGGCCCACGAGTGGTATGTCGTGCAGTCGGAGTACTACACGACCAGCACCGAGCCCGGCCTGGTCGAAACCGACCGTGCGGCGGTCACGGCCGAGCACCCCTCCATGGTGGTTTTCAACGGCGCCAAGGGAGCCATAGCCGGTGATAACGCATTGCAGATGAACGTCGGGGAGACGGCCCGGTTCTACTTTGTGAACGCCGGCCTCAACCTCGACTCCAACTTCCACCCGATCGGGTCTCACTGGGACACCGTCTATCAGGAAGCCGCGCTTCTCAACCGGCCGCTGCGAGGATCGCAAACCACGCTGGTTCCTGCTGGAGGCGCAACCGTGGTCGAACTGATCGGCCAGGTCCCCTCGACGATTCTCCTGGTGGATCATGCGTTGGCCAGGGCCTTCGACAAGGGTGCCCTCGGCATGGTCGTAATCAACGGAAGCGAAAACCACGAGATCTTCGAGGCCGGTGAGCCGACGGAGGGTGAAGCGGGACCCGAGCCCGAGGATGAAGAGCCCACCGGACCAACCGAGCAGGTCACCATCGATGTGGGTGCGTTTGCGCCCCAGGACCTCGACGCCGCCGACGAGTTCGCAGACAACGAGGATCCGGCCGACTACTCCATCAACGTGCTGCGGGTGAAAGTCGGCACCACTGTGAACTGGACCAACAACGACGGCATCGTCCACACCGTGACGGCGGTGGATGGATCCTTCGACTCGGGCTTCCTTGGTGAAGCGGAATCCTGGTCCCATACCTTCAACACAGTTGGCGAGTTCGAATATTTCTGCATACCCCATCCGTGGATGCGGGCAATGGTGATCGTCGAGGCCTGACTCGCCGAATCAGCAACCGGGCAGTCTCGCGTGGGGCCGCCCGGCGGCGTCCGGAAATATCCTCATATCGCCAGAGTATCGGCCGACCTGGGGTAGCTTGCCCCAACCATGTCGAGCAAATTTCTAGGCGTCTGTGCGCTCGCATTGATAGCGGTTTCCTGCAGCGGTGGGGACGATGCCACGCCCGGGGTCGCCACCCTCGCCGGCACCGTCACCACAGTTGAGGTTGTCGAGCCCGACATCGACACCGAGCAGCAACTGCTGGCTTTTGTCCAATGCATGCGTGACGAAGGCATCGACTTACCGGACCCCACCGTCAGCGCTGATGGCAATGTGCAACTCGCCCCACCTCGCGACTTCGCCCCCGGAGACCTGGAGGAGATCCAACTGGCGGCCGACAACTGCGATGAGTTCCTCGAGGGCATCGACCTCGGTTTCAACAATATCGACCTGACCACCATCACCGACAACCTCCTGGTGTTCGCTGCCTGTATGCGGGAAAACGGATATGACATTCGCGACCCGGACTTCTCGCTGCTCACGCCCGGCAGCGGATCGTTCCCCAACGCCGGGCCGTTCGGCGACCTCGACTTTCTAGACCCTGACTTCGTCGCGGCCCTCCCGGCATGTCAGAGCTTGCTGGCCAACCTCGGGGTAGCCAACCCTTAGGGCTGAGAAGGGACTTGGCATGTAGTGCGGGGACCGCCTGAGCTGGGAGTGCCGGTGTATGGCGGGGGCTCTGTGAAGCCCGAGCCGGCGTCGTCGGTGGTGACGAAGCGGACCAGAGCCCGGTAGACGGCATCGGCATAGGCCTGACGAAACTCCGGTGTTCCCAGCAAGGCGTCTTCGGAGGGATTGGAGATGTAAACGCCCTCGGCAATCACGGCCGGCACCTCGGAGCGGCGCAAGATGCCGTAGACCTCGTCACCGTTGGCCCGCACCCGGAACTTGGCGCCGGCGTCGAAGGCCCCCACCCAGTCGGCACCGAAGGGGGTAAAGCCGCGCCGCATCTCCTCGACCAGCAGCCCTGCCAGCCGTTTCGACTCATCGTCGAGGTACTGGTGATATACCTCGCTGCCCGGCCCGTCGTAAGGACCATCCGGCGCGGCATTGTTGTGGATGGAAACCAGGGCGTGGGCGTTGAGCGAATTGGCGAGCGCGGTGCGAAAGCTCAATCCGCTTTCAATGTCGGCCCCCTCCGGCCCTTCGGTACGGGTGACCCAAACCTGACCTGCCGGCGGAATCGCGCTGCCGTCCAACACTTCACCCGTGACCCAGTTGATCGTGTGCGGAGTCGCCAGGATGTCGCGAGTTCGCCGGGCGATGTCCAAATTGATCTCCTTCTCCCGTTGGCCCGATGGCCCCGTTGCCCCGTAGTTGGGCCCACCATGACCAGGGTCAATGACTACGACGGCATCGGCGAAGTTGAAACCAGCTCCAATCGTCTGTTCGGGCGTGGCCGGCGTGAAGGCCACCTCGGAAGCCCGCACCCAGTTGGTGTCGTTGCAAGGGGTCAGCACCTCCAGAAAATCGCCCGCTCTTGCGCTCACCGGAAACACCAGGCCCTCATGGGCTCGAACCAAAGCGTCACCCTCGACCTCCTCGAAGAGGTCGGCCCCACCCCTGGCAACAATCACAGCTCCCCGGGAGCCGGGCGGGACAGCCTGGTCCGGCGAGGGAGCCGGTGGATCCGGCCGAGGAACCTCGGGCAATGTGGTCGGCGTAGGCGGAAACGTAGTGGTGGTTGTGGTCGTCGTTGAGGTTGTCACCGGCGTTGTGGTGGTAGTGAGGGCGGCGGTTGTTCCCGGCCCGGGTTCCGCAGGCTCACTGCTACACGCCGATGCGAAAATGGCGAATGTCACGGCAATCACGATCAAGCGCATGGCGCCACGCTACAAGGCATCAGCAGCTGTGAGACTCATCGAGGCGCAGTGTTTACTCTGCGGCGGACCGCTAGTGGATTCGCCGACGAGAAGACGCTGGCAGCCTGGGTCAAGCGGGGCACCGACTTCGCCAGAACCCTGCCGCCAAAATAGGCGAACCGCGGCTTGCGGGAATAATCAGGCATGCCCGACGTTGATGAAGATGTAACAAATCGATAAAGGTCGATGTAAGGAGCAGCTCATGAAACACCGCAAAGCCACCGCCGGGGCAGTCTTCTGCGACGGCTGCGCCTGCGTTTCCACCCCCGAGTCGAAAGCTCGCCGGCTTCGCCGGGCCAACGATCTTCGAGCCCGCTCAATAGGCGTTCCCCGCTAAATCTCTCAACCTCCTCCCCCAGCACACCGATCCCCGCCCTCGCAGGCGGGGATCGGCCGTTGGTGGTCATGACCTGGTGTCCTGAGTCGTAAGTCCGTGCTGATCTCGCCGAGCCATCGGCGTCCATGACAAGGACGCAGGACGAAGGCGACAAGGACGCAGGACGAAGGCATAGTGGAGCTACGTCGAGGACGAGGACGCAGGCAGGGGCGTCGAGGGCCGGCGAGATTCTGTGCAGGACCTGCGACTCGGGATACTGTCCTGTCGCAATGTCATATCTCCACACGCAGAAAGCCCCTTCGTCGGTCATGTACATCGGCGGGGCGCTCATGGGAGTGA
>JAUXLW010000059.1 GCA_030623545.1 Acidimicrobiia bacterium
GATGGAACAGTGGTGGTGGTCGTAGATGGAACGGTGGTGGTCGTGGTGGTCGTCGTAGTCGTGGTGGTGGCGTTGTACGCCGCTTCGGCCTCGTAGGCCTTGGAGATCTCGGCCACAACGAACTCGAGCCTCTCCAACTCCTCGGCCAGCTCGGTCATCCGGGTCTCGGCGTCCACCGCTGCCGCCTCGTACGCGTCGATCTCCGCCTGCATCTGCCCGAGGTACTCATCCATCCCCCGCACGCTGCCGGCCTTGGCAAGAAGGGTCTCACGGTCGGCGACAAGGGCGGCCTCCAAATAGACACCAGCCACTGAGCGCTCTGCCCAGGTGGTCCCGGCCGGCCCGTGGTACACCTCCAGGGAACGGGCCAAGGCAGTATCTCGACTCGCCTCGTAGTCGAAAGTGAGAAGGGCGGCATCCTCCAACAGTTCGTCATGCTCGAACTGCATCAGGCCTCCGGTGTCAGACGCGATCCGGTGATCCCAGGTGGCCGCCTCCAGGTCGGTGACGGCGGACTGCAACTCCAGTCGGGCCTCGCGCAGGTCGTCTTCGAGACTGGCCGCGGCCGGAGCGACCACGGTGAGCCCAAGCACACTCACTGCGAAGACAACGGCCAGAGAGCTTCTCATAGCAACGATCTCCAAACGTCACCGTCTAGTGCCGCCCGGCCTTCCTCGACTAGCTTGTGGAGGTGGGCCAGCGCCGACTGGCGAGCCAGAGGCCGCAGAGCCGGGTCAATATCGCCGTAGACCACGGCGATGATCCTGTCGAGCGAGTGGGCCTCGGCGGCGAGGGCCGCCACGATTTGGCTCTCCCTTTCCTGCCGGTGGGCAATGTAGGCCGCGATGACAGCAGGCCCGTCGTGGATCGGCTCGCCATGGCCGGGGTAGATCTTCTCAACAGCCAGGGCGGCCAGGCGCTCGAGCGTCGCCATATACGCGGTCATGTCATCGACCACGACCGTGGAGCCCGACATCACGGTGTCTCCGGCGAAGAGGGCATCTTCGGCCAGAAAGCACAGCGAATCCGGGGTATGCCCTGGCGAACTGATCACCGTGACCGCCTCATTCCCTATGTGAATTATTTCTCCATCGGCAATCGGCGAGATTGCTTGAAAGCCCCCGAAGTCCCCAAAACCGTAGGTGACGACACCCAACTCGGCGGCCAGAGGGTTGGCGGCCGGGGCGTGATCCTGGTGATGATGGGTGACGGCTATCCCCACCGGGTCTAGTCCCACGAGACCCGCTCGCAACGCGTCCAAATGCGAAGCAATCAGGGGGCCGGGGTCGACTATCAGGGCCTCCGAGCCCGAGGTCACAATGTATGAATTTGTCCCCGCGCCGGTAAAGGGTCCCGGGTTGGGAGCGACAATGCGGGTGACGTCCATCCGCTTATTGTCGCAACCCCTCCAGCAGCGTGGGAGTGAAAGCAAGCAGGAGGCAGGAGGCAGGAGGCAGGAAGCATTCCCCTCCTGCGGAGCGGAGTCTTCGCAGCGCAGTGGGAGGGGTTAGGGGTGGGTGGTGCCCACCAACAGCAGGAATGCCGCCAGCCTGACTCCTCGAAGAATTGTTGCTCCGAGGCAACTTCGCACAAGGCGGTGCCCAACAATCAACTGTTGAGTTCGGTGCGTGCCCAACCGGCTCGTGATGCAACCATCAGGCCTCACCAAGGCTCTGCTCAGGGTGCTGTTGTTGTGAACCACCCCCTCCCAGCCTCCCCCACTCCGTTTCACTCCGTGGGAGAGGAGCAAATCCCTGCCGTTCTTGACATCACATCCGCACCATCAACCTGACACAATCAGCATGACAAACCGTTACCCATGTCCCGCACACCCGTTACCTATCTACCCGGTCCATACACTCCGTGGTGGAGGAGAAGATCCCCGCACTCATGGGGGAGGAGTTATCGCCGTAGGGGGGAGGGGATCAATACCGACGCCGACCGCCAGCCTCGCAGGGAGTTGAGCACGGCAATCTCGTCGGCGGACAAGAGGCGCTCGACCGAAATCGAAGCCTCCCTGAGCTTCCCCTGCGAAACCAACTCGGATCGGTAGGCGCCCGGCAGGCAGCCGTCGGTGACCGGTGGGGTGAGCCAGACCGTCCCGAAGCGGGCTGCAAGGTTGCTGATCGTTGTTTCTGTCACGTTGCCGTCCGGGTTGACCAGGACCACTTCGTCCGCTTCTGGAAACCGCGCGGCGGAATCCTGGTAGAGCCTCCGGTTGGTAGTCTTGTGATAGAGAAAGATGTCTTTAGGGTCAACTGTCTCAGTGTCCACCGCCAACCGGACAAAGCCGGTGGATTCCGGTAAGGGGCCGCACTCGAGCCCAATTTCTCCGTCGGCGGCGAGCGAAAGCCGCACAGCCTGCTCGGTGTCGCCAGAGATTCCGTCGAGGGCCTTCTCGACCTGCTTCAGATCGAGCGGGTAACCGAAGAAGTCGGCGGAAGTTGACAGCCTGACAAGATGCCGGGACCGGCGAGTCACGCCATCCGGGCTCCAGTGCATAGTTTCGAGGAGAGAAAAGGGTGGGCGGACATGAGTGAGCACTTCGGCCTTCAACATCGCCTCCTCGTATTCGCCCCCGGCTTCGGACTCCCAGGTGATTCCCCCGCCGGTTCCGTACTCTGCGGTGCCCGCCTCCCGGTCCATGACCAGCGTGCGGATGGCAACACTGAACTGGGCCGGGGGCTCATCGGAGCCGGGCGGGGCCAAAACCCCCACTGCCCCGCAGTAGACACCGCGCGGATCCGGCTCCAGCTCCCGGATGATTTCTGTGGTGCGCACCTTGGGAGCCCCGGTTACCGAGCCTGAAGGAAAGAGAGCCCGGAACACATCAACCAGGCCGACATCAGGCCGGGGCGTGGCCTTGATGGTCGAAGTCATCTGCCAGAGCGTGTCATACCGTTCCAGAGCAAACAGCTCGTCTACCTCCACAGACCCGAACTCGGCAACCCGGCCGAGGTCGTTGCGTAACAAGTCGACGATCATCAGGTTCTCGGCTCGATCCTTGCCGGACCGGGAGAGAAGCTCGGCCTGCCGGACGTCTTCCTCCTGCCAGCGCCCGCGGCGAATTGTTCCTTTCATCGGGCGGGTCACGAGCGCATCCGTTTCCCAGCGGAAGAACAACTCCGGGCTGGCCGACATGACCACGTGACTGCCGATGTCGAGGTAGGCACCGAACCCCCCACTCTGGGCCGAAATCAACCGACGATACGCAACCATCGGATCGCCTCGAAAGCGGCCCCGGAGCCGCAGGGTGTGATTCACCTGATACGTGTCCCCGGCGGCGATATGACGGTGGATGGTGGCGATGGACTCGCTGTAAGAAGCTCGATCCACGTTGGGTACCCACTCCGAGAGCTCGTATTGGCCCGCAGGGTCTGAGCCGGAAACATCAAGCCGCTCGTCGAAAACTCCAAACCAGACCAGGGGAAGGCCGTTGACTGCCGGATGGGCTACCAGCGCCGGATCGAAAGCGGGAGCTGCTTCGTATGCGACAAAGCCGGCCACCCAGTGTCCCCCGGAGGCGCGTTGCTCGGCCGCCGCTACCGCGTCAACCACCTCGGATAGGTCGCCGGCACACAACACTTCGCGCGGCTCGGAAAAGCCGAAGTGCTTTTCCCTGCCGGGCCGCTGGTCATCGAAGCAGAAGCGCATTGCCCAGGCAGCGTAGCCGCACCCCATGGACCGAATCCCGGCGGCTGACGTAACCTGGCTGCATGGATTTGCGCGAACTGCCGTCGGTCGACGAGCTTTCCTCGAGCCTGGCGGATGTCGGTTGGGCAAGAGCGGTAACAGTAGAGGTTGCCAGGCAGGCAATCATAGAGTCGCGCCGCCTCATCGAGGACGGCGAGTCTCCCGATCCCGCCGAGCTGGCTCGTATCGAGCTGGCACGGTTGGGGCGGATGCGTCCCACCCGTCTCATCAACGCCACCGGTGTCTTACTCAACACCAACCTGGGCCGCGCCCCGGTCCATCCGGCGGCCGCGGCCGCGGCGCAAGAGTCGCTCACCGGCTACAGCAACCTGGAGTTCGACCTCGCGGGAGGTAAACGGGGCAACCGGTCGGCATACGCCAGACACCTCGTCGCCCAGATGACCGGAGCCGAAGATGCCCTGGTGGTCAACAACAACTCCGGAGCGCTGTTCTTAGCACTAACGGTTCTTGCCAACGAGCTCCAGGTGGTGGTCTCGCGCGGCGAGTTGATCGAGATCGGAGGCTCATTCCGCCTCCCCGAACTGATGGCAGCTTCCGGCGCCTGGCTGATGGAGGTCGGCACGACCAATCGCACCCGACTCGACGACTACCAGGATGCGATCGGAGCAGAAACGGCCCTGATACTCAAAGTGCACCCCTCTAACTATCAGGTCGTCGGGTTTACTGAGGAAGTTTCCTACGGTGATCTGGCTGAACTTGCCCACCGCCACAACCTCCCTCTCGTCGCCGACGTGGGCAGCGGTTTGCTCGATGGAGAAGCCCCCTGGCTGGAGGGCCCCCCGCCGCCGTGGCTCGCCGGCGAGCCTGCAGTGCGGCAAACCGTGAGTAGCGGCGCCGACCTGGTCCTTTTCTCCGGTGACAAGTTGCTCGGCGGCCCCCAGGCAGGAATCATCGCCGGCACCGCCGACCTGGTGAAGCGGATGGCCCGGCATCCGGTAGCACGAGCCTTGCGCTGTGACGGATCGACCCTGGCCGGCTTGACCCGCACGCTCGAGCTGTACGCGGATGGCCGCGGCGGCGAAGTTCCTTTCTGGGCGATGGTGGCCAAGCCCTTCGCCGAGTTGGAGGAGCGAGCCGCCGCGATAGTTGCCAAAGCGGGCACCGGCCAGGTCACGGCCGGCGAGTCGGTGGTTGGGGCCGGCTCGGTGCCACACCAGGTGATACCAAGCCCGGTTATTCGCGTGGAGCATTCCGACGTCAACGGTGTGTGGATGCGCCTGCTGGCCGCACAGGTAGCGATTGTCTCTCGCCGTCACGAAGGGGCGTTGCTACTCGACCTGCGGGCAGTGGATCCGACCGACGATTCGCTGGTGGCCGACACTTTGCGCCTCGCATGCCGATCGTAGGTACGGCCGGCCACGTCGATCACGGGAAGTCGACGCTGGTCAAGGCTTTGACCGGCCGCGATCCTGATCGCTGGCAGGAGGAGAAGGAGCGGGGCCTGACAATTGATCTCGGCTTCGCATGGACCGAGCTGCCGTCCGGGACCGAGGTGGGTTTCATCGACGTTCCAGGCCACGAACGCTTCATCAAGAACATGCTGGCAGGGGTTGACGCCATCAACGTTGCGCTGCTGGTGGTGGCTGCCGACGAGGGCTGGATGCCTCAATCCGAGGAACACATGTCGGTGCTGGATCTTCTCGAGGTGTCCAGGGTGGTAGTGGCCCTCACCCGGATTGGTCTCACCGACGCCGACACGGCGGAATTGGCCGCGGCGGAAGTGGCAGAACAGCTAGCCGGAACAATCGCAGAAACCGCCCCGATCATCCCGGTCGACTCGCTCTCCGGCCAGGGCATTGACAAGCTGGTGGCTGCGCTCGACCAGGCGATTGGCGACGAGGATGTCGTGAATATCGGGCGCCCCCGAATGTGGCTCGATCGAGCATTCTCGATCAGTGGCGCCGGGACGATCGTCACCGGAACCTTGCTGGAGGGTCCGCTCACGACAGGCGATCAAGTCGAGTTGTATCCAGCGGGCCGGACGGCCAGGATCCGAAGCCTGCAGAGCCACGAGCGGTCCCTGGAGACAATCGAGCCCGGCAACCGCACTGCCGTCAACCTGAGCGGAGTGGATACGGGCGAGGTCGGACGGGGAATGATGCTGGGGGCTCCCGGCCAGTGGGCCTCATCAGATCGTTTCCTCGTGACGCTACGGACCGTGCGCAGACTCGACGACCCTCTGCGGGACAGAGGCGCCTACCACCTTCACCTGGGCAGCGGATCGTGGCCCGCACGGCTTCGGCTTATCGGGACGAACGAGCTAGATGGATCCGGGCACGCCCTGCTCACCGTTACCTCACCTGTGCCGGTTGCAGTTGGTGATCGATTCATACTCCGTGAAGTGGGGCGACGGGCGGTCGTCGCGGGCGGGCGGGTGCTCGACCCTGCCCCATCACGCCGCCACCATGCCCAGGCGATCGAGGCCCTGAAGGGGATTTACTCGGCTACCCCCGACGAGCAAGCGGAGAAGCTGCTGGCCTGGCGCAGGCGCGACCTGCTGAACGTGCTTGCTGCCCATACCCGGGGAGGAACTCCAACAGGTTCGATCAAAGTGGGGCCTTCGGCCGTGGCAAAAACGGAGGAGGCTCGACTCTCGCAGTCTGCGGTGGACAGCGTTCGGACGTTCCAACGAGCCAACCCACTCCGAGCAGGCATGCCGAAGGCAAGCCTCGCCAGCCAACTGGGCATCAACCTCGACCTGCTCAACGCCTTGATCTCCGGCAGAAGCGAGTTGGCCGACCTAGGGGCAGAGGTGGCCACAAGTGATTTCGCCTCACAGATGGGACCGTCTGACGAAGCAAGCTGGGATGCAGCGCGGGCCGCCCTTACCAAAGCCGGCCTGGCCGTCCCCCGGGTCCGGGAGCTGGAACTGAACAACGAGCTCGTGCATGCACTTGCCAGACAGGGCCTACTGATCAGAATCAGCCCCGACTTGAGCTATCTACCGGAGCAGATCACCCAGATAGTCGATGGCCTTGCGAATTTGCCGGAAACGTTCACGGTGGCGCAGTTCCGGGATCACTTCCAACTCACGCGCAAATATGCAATACCCCTGCTGGAGTGGCTCGACGGCGAGGGTCACACCGTGCGGGATGGTGATTTGCGGAGGGTCAGATCCGGGTAACGCCCTGAGCAAGCAACTGACGCCGTTCGACCTCGGTGTAGCCCCCCCAGATACCGTAAGGTTCACGAATTCCCACGGCATAGTCGGAGCAATCACGGCGCACCGGACACACTCCGCAGATGGCTTTGGCTTTCGTCTCACGCCGCTCGCGCTCTTCTTTGCGCTCAATGGTGCTGGGAGGGAAAAACAGTTGCGCCTGATTCCCACGGCAAAGCGCTTCGGACTGCCAGGCCCGGCTAGGAGCGACGGTCACGGGGGAAATCCTCCTGTGTTAGCTGGCCGGAAGCTACCAGCCAGAACGCGAATTCGCCAGGAAAATTAAGGAAAACAGCAGTCGGCAGTCGGCAGTCGGCGAAGACTCTTGCTTACTGCTTATTACTGCTTATTGCTCCTCAACGGGATCTACGTCCAAGACAAAGCCACTAACGGCGGCCACCACCACCTCAACACCAGCCTCGATCCCGGAAACCCGAGCTGAATTGGCCCTCCATCGA
>JAUXLW010000042.1 GCA_030623545.1 Acidimicrobiia bacterium
AGAATCACCGCCGCGCTGGCTGTAACTTCTTCGGAATCGAGCGTTATCTGAAACTCCGCTTTAGCAGCCGTCGACAGTATCCGGTCGCGAATTTCCCAGCTCAAGGCATTGAGAAACGCTTCCTTGGCGACTTCGAACCCGTCGGATTCAACTGGTATGTCGGACAGTGACAGGCTGAAACCGTCCACCGTGGCGACGTTGGTGCCCCCGCTACAGGCCGCTGCGAGAAAACTCAAGATCAGCACGACGCTCAAACGCTTAATCATCCCGGGCTCTTTTCAGGCCACATTGTGCGGATGAACTCCGTCAGGCTCTCGGGAAGCCCTCCCGGTGCCGGGATAAAGGCCACGTCGCCGCGCAAAACCGCCCCCGGTGCGAGCCGTTCGAGACGGACCTCCTGGGACACAGCCAGCGACACCGGCCGCAACTTGATCTCATTTCGCATCTTGACGACATCCTCCAGCCCGACTCGCAGTGCCTCGACCCGGAGCCTGGCAACCGCGATGAGCTGATCGGCCTCCGACGGAAGTGGACCGTAGCGTTCTCGCCACTCTGCGGCAACGTCGTCGACCTCATCTTGCGAAGCGGCAGACGCCAGCCGGCGATAGGCCTCGAGACGGGCCGGCTGATCCGCCACGTAGCTCTCCGGAAGATGAGCGGTGATCGCCAGATCGATGCGCACCTCACTCGGCTCCACGACCTCGGGAGCGGTCCCCCGCAGCTCGTGAACGGCTTCGGCCACCAGCTCGATGTATAGGTCGAAACCGACGGCCGCCAGGTGCCCGGATTGCAACTCACCGAGCATGCTACCGGCGCCACGGATCTCCAGATCTCGCATGGCCAGCTCAAAGCCGGACCCGAGATCGGTGTGCTCTCCCACGGCCTCGAGCCGGCGATAGGCCTCCTCGGACAGTCGGTCATCTGGAGGGTGGAACAGGTAGGCGTAGGCACGATGATGGGAACGACCCACCCGTCCCCGCAACTGGTACAGCTGGGCGAGTCCCAGTAGATCAGCTCGCTCAACGATGAGCGTGTTGACCGTCGGCAAATCCAATCCCGATTCGATAATCGTCGTGGCAACCAGAACGTCGTACTGGCGATTCCAGAAATCCAACATCACCTGCTCGAGCTGCCCCTCGCTCAGTCGCCCATGGGCCACCGCGTACCTGGCGTTGGGAACCAGCTGCTCGAGGCGGGCCACGGCGTGATCGATCGACTGAACCCGATTGTGGACATAGAAAACCTGGCCCTCTCGCAAGACCTCGCGTCGAATGGCGGCCGATACCGACGGAGTGTCATAGGGCCCGACGTAGGTGAGAATGGGCTGGCGATCCAACGGGGGCGTCTGGATGCGGCTCACGTCCCGGACGCCGGTCAGAGCCATCTCCAATGTACGCGGGATCGGCGTGGCAGTGAGCGTCAGCACGTCGACCTTCGACTGCAGCTCCTTTATCCGATCCTTGGCCGAGACACCAAAGCGTTGCTCCTCATCCACAATCAGCATCCCCAGCTTGTGAAACACCACGTCATCGGAGAGCAGACGGTGGGTGCCGATGACGATGTCCACCTCTCCGCTCGCCAAACCGGCCAGGACTTCCTTCTGCTGCTTGGTCGTGAGAAACCGGCTCAACACCTCAACCCGGACGGGATAAGGGGCGAACCTTTCGCTGAAGGTCTGGTGATGCTGCTGAGCCAACAAAGTTGTCGGCACTAATACCGCAACCTGGCGCCCGGCCTCCACCGCCTTAAAAACCCCGCGGATGGCCACCTCGGTCTTCCCAAATCCAACGTCTCCGAAGATCAGGCGGTCCATCGGCTCCGAGCTCTCCATGTCACTCTTGACGTCGGCAATCGCCTGCAATTGATCCGGGGTCTCCTCGAACGGAAACGCGGCCTCGAACTCTGACTGCCACGGGGTGTCCCGGCCGTAGGCAAACCCGGAAATGCTCGCTCGCTCCTTGTGCAAAGCCACTACCCGCTCGGCAACCACCGCCAGCTCACGACGAACCCGGGTTCTGGTGGCCGACCAGTCTGCTCCGCCCATGCGGGACAAGCGGGGCGCTTCTCCCCCGCTGTACGGTCTAACCGCGGCCAGCTGATCGGTAGGAACGTACAACTTGTCGGACCCGGCGTACTCGAGAAGCAAGTAGTCGCGCTCAACGCCGGCCATAGCCTGGGTGACCAGGCCTTCGAATCGGCCGATTCCATGGCGATGGTGAATCACATAGCTGCCTTCCACCAGATCCCGATAGCCTTCGGCGCTGACCGGGCGGGCCCGGGTGGCGTGACGATGGGCCCGGCGCCGGCCGGCCACTTCCTGTTCTCCCACCACGGCCAACGAAAGCTGAGAAAAGACGAATCCCCGGTGGATGCCCTCCGCCACTACCGCCGAGCCCTCGGCCTGTTCCAACCGCGGTAATTCCAGCCCCTCCTCGGCAAGGACTTTGGCCACCCGGTCGGCCGCAGGGGCTCCGTCCATGGCCACCACTACGTCGATCTTCGACGCCCGCAGCCGGGAAATCGCCCCCACCACCGAGCCGGCATCTCCCCCGGTGGCATCGAACCCCTGGATTTCAAAACCCCGATCTGCCGGGCCGGCGGCCAGGCCCGGCGCCTCGAGCACCTTGCGGTCGGCGAGCAGGCCCTCGAGCGGGAGGTAGAGCAAGGGGTGCGCGCCGGCAGCAGGAGCCTTCTCGCCCCACGTCGGCGCCAGAGCCTCGGCAAGCTCGGACTCCTCGGTCCGTAGTTCGCGACTCCGATCGTGGCAGCGCACCGGATCCAGCAGAACGATCCCGGTTGACGAGTTGAGCTCATGCAGAACCGCCTGCTCCTCCGCCAGCCACGGCAGCCACGACTCCATGCCGGCGAACAAGACCCCTTCCGCCAGCCGATCCCACGTGGAGGCTGCCCACTGCTCCGAGATCAGAAGGTCGCGAGCCGCCCGGCGAATCTCCGGCGTGGGGCGAAACTCCCTAGCCGGGTATGCCACCAGGACCGCCTCATCAGCCGAGCGCTGCGAAGTCACCTTGAAATGGCGGACCGAGTCCACCTCATCTCCCCAGAACTCGACCCGCACCGGCATTTCCGCCTGGGCAGGAAAAACGTCGACAATCCCGCCTCGCACGCTGAACTCGCCCCGGCCCTCCACCCGATCTGACCTGTGATATCCGTACTCGGCGAGCTCCTTGGCCAACACCACCGGGTCCATGGTGTCTCCCGGCTCCAGCCGAATCGGCTCAACCGGAACCGGGCTGGAGCGCTGGGTGATGGCCCGCACCGACGCCACCGCCACCAGGGATTCGGCGCCCCGCAACCGATGACGGACCTCGGCTCTGCGAGCCATGGTTGCGATGTTGGGAGAAACGTGCTCAAAGGGAAGAGTCTCCCAGGCAGGGAGCACCAGCGTGTCATCCCAGAAAAGCTCGACGTCGTCTGCCAGATCGTCGGCCTCCTGGTCACCGGGAACGACCGCCAGAACCGGCTTCTGGCTTGCCAGCCCCAGGCCTGCCAGGAAGAAGGCGCGCAGAGGCGCCGGCACTACATATCGGCCGGGAACGGAAGGCATCTCTCGGGTGGACCAGCGGTCCACGAATGCGCCCAACTGCGCCATGTGACGGAGGATGCTAGTGCTCTGTCCAGCGCGGTCGGCCAGCGCCGGGGGACGTTACACCGACGAATCCGCAGCCACCTGTAAGGAAGGCTTTCAGGATTCCGTCCCCCGATGCCCGGCAACCTGGCGAGCCGACTCCTCACCACCGGTTGCGAACGCCTCGAGAACGTCTGCCGCCTCGCGGGCAAGGATCTCGGCCTCCACCGGGTCGTCGAAGCGCTTCAGCACGTAGTCGGCCGGATCCTCTGAGCCGGGCGGTCGACCAACCCCGATCCGGAGCCGCCAGAAGGCCTGGCTCCCGAGAGAATCAACAATCGACTTCACGCCGTTGTGGCCGCCGCTGCCCCGGTCCTCGTGCACCCGCATCTTGCCGAAGGCCAGATCGATGTCGTCGTGAGCCACCAGCAGCCGGCCCGGTTCGAAGTAGCGAATCAGCGGACCAACGGCCCGGCCGGACTCGTTCATGAACGTGGTTGGGATCGCCAGCCTGACTCTGACGTCGCCGCAGGAGCCATCCGCCACTTGCACCGGAATGCCGCGCGGGCCCGACCGAAAGTCGGCGCCGATCTGGTGTGCCAGGACTCGCACGGCCTCGGCTCCAATGTTGTGCCTGGTGCCCTGGTACCCGGCACCAGGATTCTGCAGCCCGATGAGCATCAAAGCGCTATCGGCCTTCTTCGGCTTCAGCCTTTTTGCCCTCTGCGCTATCGCCCTCAGCACCCTCTTCACCAGGCTCGGCAGCACCTTCCTCGCCTTCTTCGCCTTCTTCGCCTTCTTCGCCTTCTTCGACTTCCTCGCCTTCGAGAAGCTCTTCTTCCTCGGCGGCCTCGGAGATCACAGCGGCAGGGACCGAAACCGTGACCAGGCCGGCTTCCTCGTCATCAAGATATTCGACCCCCTCCAAACGGGGAAGATCCGACACGCGCAGCACGTCGCCGATAGTCATGTCGGTGATATCGATCGTGATGCTGGACGGAATGTTGGTTGCTAAGGCTTCAATGTGGACGGTGGCCTGGATGGTCTCAACAATGCCGCCGTCGTCGCGCACACCGAGCGGTACCCCCTCATACTCAACGCTCACTTCGGCCGTCACCGTCTCGGTCAGTGAAATGCGGATGAAGTCGAGGTGGATGATGTCACCTCGCACCGGATCCCGCTGTACTTCCCTGGCAAGCGTGGTCACTTCGGTGCCTTCGACATCGAGGTTTATGACGGCATTCAGTCCCGCCTCAGTGTGAAGCGCCCCGTACAACTCACGTGCGTCGACCGATACCGACGTGGCCCCGGTCTTGTGGCCGTAGACAATGGCCGGGACCATGCCGGTGCGTCGCATACGGCGCGACTCGGGGCTGCCCCAGCTGGTCCGCTTGGTCGCTTGAAGCTTGTCTTTGGCCACTGTTGATCTCCTCGGCAACAGTCGGGATCGGCGTAACAATAGCCCCCGTCCCCGGGAAGTCCACATGTCACGGGCACTAGGTTGAGACCAGCAGGAGGCTCATTTGAAGGAACGTAGCGACGCAACCGAGTGGCACAAGATAGATCCGGGCGACCTGGAGCCCGGCCACATCACCACGGTGATCGTCGGGAACCGTGCCCTGGCGGTAGCCCGCACCGAGGATGGCTGGGGCGCTCTGGACAACCACTGCCCCCACCAGGGGGGGCCGCTCGGAGACGGCGAGATCGAGCGGGGCTGGCTCATCTGCCCTTGGCATGGCTACGAGTATGACCCTCTTTCCGGGGCGCCTCCGGAAGGCTATGGAGACGTCGCGACGTGTTTCCGGGTCGAGGAGAGGGAGGACGGACTCTACGTCGAGCTTCCGATAATGGAAGACAGGGTGTCGCTCATGGATCAAATGGTGGACGTCATGACCGGTTGGGGCGTGGACACCGTTTTTGGAATGGTGGGGCATTCCAATCTCGGCCTCGCAGAGGCCCTGCAACACGCAGAGGAAGACGGCCGGCTGCGGTACTTCGGGATCCGTCATGAGGGAGCCGCGGCTTTCGCCGCCAGTGGATACGCCAAACTGACGCATCGTCCGGCAGCATGTTTTTCCATCGCCGGCCCGGGGGCCACCAACCTATTGACAGGATTGTGGGATGCCAAGGTCGATCGGGTGCCGATTCTGGCGCTCACCGGACAGGTCGACACTCAGGTGCTCGGCCCTGGCGCCTTTCAGGAGATACCGACCGCAGCCGCCTTTGAAGCCGTTGCCGAATGGAGCCAGACTGTGCTGGTCCCGGACAACGCCTCCGAGTTGATGGCGCTGGCCTTGAAGCACGCAATCGTCAAGCGAGATGTCGCCCACCTGATCTTTCCCGACGACACCCAAAACCTTCCCGGGCTGGCCGATCCACCGCCCCGGCCCATTGCCGGTCGCATCTCCACCACCGAGATAATGCCTCCCGCCCAACAACTCGACGACGCAGTCGCCCTACTTGAGAGCGCGGAGCGGCCGGTAATAATCGTCGGCAACGGCGCCCGGCCATTCCGCAATGAGATCATGGCTCTTTCCGAACAGATCGATGCGCCGATCCTCTCCACCTTCAAGGCCAAGGGCGTTATTCCCGACGACTGCGCGCTCGGCACCGGCGTCTTGGGTAGATCCGGTACGCCGATCTCGGCGGCGGTCATGGGTCGGGCCGACGTACTCCTGGTGTTCGGCGCCTCGTTCTCCAACCACACGGGGATATCAACCAAGAAGAGGACCATTCAGGTTGATTACGACCGGATGATGCTCGGCAAGTTCCACCCGGTCGAGGTGCCGGTGTGGGGCGAGATTGGAGTCACATGTGCAATGCTGGCGGAACGTGTGACCCCGCGAGACCGGCCCGAGATCCGCCTGGAGATCGCCGAGCGCAAGGCCCGCTGGCGGGAAGAGAAGGCCCGGCGGGCGGAGTTCCTCGACCCGCAGGGGCGCATGCACCCCGCCAAGTTGTTCGCAGCAATGAGTCGCCTGGTGCCGGAAAACGCAGTGATGCCGGTCGACGTTGGCAACAACACGTACTCATACGGTCACTACTTCGAGACCAAGCCAGGCCAGGACGTGATCATGTCGGGGTACCTGGGGTCAATTGGTTTTGCATTCCCCGCGGCCCTCGGCGCCTGGGCCGCCACCCGGGGCGAACGCAAGGTGGTGAGCATCTCGGGCGACGGTGGCTTCGGCCAGTACCTGGCCGAGTTCACAACCGCAGTCAAGTACGAAATGGACATCACCCATGTCCTCCTCAACAACGATGAGCTGGGGAAGATCAGCCGTGAGCAGATCGGCGCCTACCGGCAGGTGTGGCAAACCAGCCTGGTGAATCCCAACTTCGCCGAATACGCCCGCAATTGCGGCGGCGAGGGCTTCAAAGTCGACTCAGCCGACGAGTTGGAGAAGGCCCTGGCAGCGGCACTCGAGGTCAAGGGCAAGCCGTCACTGGTCGAAGTGAGGGTCTCGGCACGGGACGTTTAATTCTCCTTGTCGGCCACCAGCGTGTACATCAGAGGAACCTGGTCACGAACCTCTTCCGGGAAGCGATAGCGCCCATCTTCGCCAAGCTCCATCCAGCTGTGCATTTGCCAAAAGAGAGAGTCGTGTTCGACGAAGCTCTTGATGACAAAACCACGATCGAGCAACGCCGTGAGGATCTCGCCCAGGCCATGGTTCCAGTCGTGGATGGTGGTATTGGTGAGGGTGGCGTCACCCAGGTACGACCTGTCCTCGTCGTGCCAGGTGGACATGCGCCCCTCGAAGTAAGGCAGGTCGACGACGAGCAAACGGTCTTCACGGTCCTGGTCGAGCGCCCCCGCCATCGGGTGGCCCTCCGTCATGAAGAGCCGCCCACCGGGACGTAGAAAGTGGTCGACAACTCCGGCCCAGCCGTCGATGTCGGACAGCCAGGTCAGCGCCCCGACACCGGTGTAGACCATGTCGAACTTCTCATCGAGTGCGCCGGGAGAGTCGTACAACTCGCTTTCGATGAAGCGCCCCGGCGTCCCGGCCGCCTCGAACATGCTGCGAGCCGCCGCCACCGCTTGGGGAGAGAAGTCGATCCCGGTCACCTCGGCTCCCAGCCGGGCCAACGACAGGGTGTCCGTCCCGATATGGCACTGCAGATGAATGACCTTCTTGCCGGATAGGTCACCGAGGCGCTCGAGATCAAAGGTAACTACGTCGGAGAGATGCTGCGGGTCGTCAATGTATCGCTGCACTTCATAACCAACGATGTGACCCGCAACCCGTTCGTCCCAGTTAGCCAGATTGGCTTCGCGGAATTCATCCATAGGCATGACGGCGAGACTAGGGGCGCTAGCCGGGGATGAAGCTGAGGCGGATCTGCCTCGTCGGATTGTCCTGATTCGGATCCACCAGCACCACCGCCTGCCAGGTGCCCAACGCCAGTTGGCCATCGATGACGGGCACAGTGAGAGACGGGGAGATAAACGCCGGCAAGACATGGTCGGCCCCATGGCCGGGCGATCCGTGAACATGGCGCCACCGGAAATCCGGCGGGAGCATGTGGTCGATGATGTCGAGCAAGTCGGCATCACTTCCAGCTCCCGTCTCGATGAGAGCAATCCCTGCCGTGGCATGAGGGCAGAAAACCTGCACGATCCCATCGCCCTTACCGGCGACGAATCTCCCAACATCAACCGTGAGGTCAACGACCTCCGGGCTCGTTCCCGTATGTACTTCGAGCACTTGTGTGTCCATCTGCCTCGAACCTAGCGTTGCCCGCGGCTCCAGCACCCCCTGAACAACGGCGATCGTGTGCCCCCGGGGTGGGTGGTGCCCAACAAGCGGCGAGTGTGTGCGCCCCTCCTGAAGCGAAGCGCAGGGGAGGGGTGGGGGGTGGGTCGTTCCCAACAACGGCAGTCGTGAGAAGAGCGCTGGTCCGGAGAAGATCGTTGCTGCACGTTTCACGCTGGCCGGGTGGTGCAGCGTCAACGCACCTTCGTGTCCGGCCTTGTGTGCGTTGAAGGCTTGGTGCGCGCGGTACCTGACTGTGTGTCATCGATACCAACGCGTACAACACTCTTCTCAGGGTGCCGTTGGTTTGGACCCCACCCCTGCTCGCTTCGCTCGCTTCCCCTCCCACTCCGCTGCGAAGACTCCGCTCCGCAGGAGGGGTTGCGTACAACACTC
>JAUXLW010000225.1 GCA_030623545.1 Acidimicrobiia bacterium
GACCTTGGGCGCGTATGCCCGATATATGTCCCCCCAAGCCCATTCTGCGCCGGCTCGGGCCGCCTCGAGGAGCGACTGCCAGGGATCGAACGCCACATCCGGTCCTTCGGTTCGGCGGTTTAGCACCGCGGTGTCGCCCGCTCCTGGGGACCGGGCCTCGGTTCATGCATCGGCCCGCTAGCGACGGGCTTGAGGATGTGCCCGCCACCCGCCCGGGCCCACGGTCTCGGCGGGCAGGCCACCACAATCGTCGCCCCGGATCCCCGGCTGGCTCAAGCCGCTCGTGCTGAATCCCGATGAATGCTGGATGATCCAACGCATCCTGATACTCGGTCTTGTAGTGCTTGCCGGCTGCTCCGGAGCGGCTCCGGCAGTGGAGCGGGCAGAGCCTTCGACCATCCTCCTTCCGTCGGGCCCCGATCCGGCCCCGGACGCCATGTTCATCGGGGAACTGGCTGGCTCCTCCACCAATGAGGGCAACACCTGGTTGGCGCGGGCTGCAGTGATGGTCCTCGACGGTGCTAATCAACCAGTCGCAGGAGCTGTGGTCTCCGGCAAATGGAGTGAGGGCGACAGCGAGACGACTTCTTGCCTGACAGATGAGACCGGCTCTTGCGAAATGGAGCGCGACTCCATCAGAAAGCGCGTTTCGCACGCCGTCCTCGAGATCACCAAAATCGAGCACGGATCGCTGACTTACTTCCCGGAGTTCGACCAGGTGGACAACCCTGAGGATCAGCCTCGCGTCATAACGATTCGCAAACCCTGAACGTTTAGGCCACTCGCACCACAGGCGACCGGGCAAAGACCGAAGTGGGCATCTTCCGACCGAACGGCGCATAAACCCCGGGCGGTACCGAAATGTCGGCCAGGTAGAGCTCGCCGACCTGGTCGGCGCCGGACAATCCGGTCTTGGGGGCAGCCAGCGTCATCGTGGCTGTAGCGGCCACGCAGGGATTGGCCGGCTCCCCCGTGGTGACATCTAGCCCGCTCGGGGTGTCGAGAGCCAGCACCGGCTGCTCCTGCTGGTTGAGCCACTCGATCAGCTCCGCCTTGCGGCCTCGCGGGTCGCCCTGGAGGGAGTAGCCGATGAGTGCGTCCAGGTAGAGGTCGGCCGACACCGGCTCCTCGCCTATAGCCACCTTCATCTGTTGGAGGGCATCGAGCTGATGAGCCGGGACCCGGGCCATCGAGTCCACCGGCTGGCCGAGGGTGACCGTTACGTCGACGCCCCAGTTCGAGAGGTGACGGGCAGCCACCAGGCCTCCCCCGCCGTTTCCCCCCGACCCTGCCATGACACACACCCTGGCTGCCGCAAAACGCTTTTGAGCCAGCGCCGCCAGGTTGCGACCGGCGTTTTCCATCATCTGGGCAAGGGAGATATGCAGATCCTCGATCATCACCCGATCGACCTCCTCCATCTGCTGACGGGTAATCGCCGGAAGGCCCGAAGAAGGAACCGTTGGAATCTCAGTCATACCGACCACGCTAGTGAGGCGGACCTCCACTAGTTTGAGGCCCATGGCAGCTGCGCCGAGACTCATGGCAATGGTGCTGGCAGGAGGGGAAGGCAAGCGCCTGGCACCGCTGACCCGGGACCGGGCCAAGCCGGCGGTTCCTTTCGGGGGCCGCTACCGGCTGATCGACTTCGCCCTCTCCAACCTGGTCAACGCCCGCATTGTTCGAATCGTGGTGCTTACGCAATACAAGAGCCACAGCCTCGACCGACATCTGGCGCAGACCTGGAGGCTGTCTCCCATCCTCGGGCACTACGTTGCGGCGGTGCCCGCACAGATGCGCCGGGGGCCTCGCTGGTTCGCAGGCTCGGCCGACGCAATTTTCCAGAACCTGAACCTCTTGACTGACGAACGACCCGACGTCGTCTTTGTATTCGGAGCAGACCATATCTATCGCATGAATCCCCGCCACATGCTGGGTGAGCATGTTGACTCGGGCGCCGGCATAACCATTGCCGCGGTGAAAGTCCCGATCGAGGATGCCGGTGGTTTCGGAGTGATCGAGGCCAACAAGTCGGGGAAGATCGTCGCCTTCCATGAGAAGCCCGACAACCCGCCCCACCTCCCTGGCGACCCGACCATGGCCTATGTCTCGATGGGTAACTACATCTTCGATCGTGACGTGATGGTGGAAGCGGTGACCACCGATGCCGCCGATGACTCCTCCAACCACGATATCGGAGGTGACATCGTCCCCCGGCTGGTCGACGGCGGGCTGGCCCATGTTCACGACTTTTCGGCATTCGAGGTCCCGGGTCAGGCTTTGGAGGACCAGGGGTACTGGCGTGACGTCGGCTCACTCGACTCTTACTACGAAGCCAACATGGATCTCCTGTCCACCCACCCTATGTTCGACCTCTACAACCAGGAATGGCCCATTTACACGGCCAACTCACCGCTGCCTCCAGCCAAGACCGTCCATGAGGACGGTGATCGCACAGGTGTTGCCTACAACTCGTTGCTCAGCGACGGGGTGATCGTGTCCGGAAGCACGGTGCGTTATTCAGTGCTGGCGCCGCTAGTGCGGGTCAACTCGTTTGCTCTGGTCGAGGAGTCGGTGTTGCTCGACCGCGTCAGTGTTGGGCGGGGAGCCATCGTCAAGAGAGCGATCATCGACAAGAACGTGGAAGTTCCCGAAGGCGCCCACATAGGCGTCGATCCAGAGGCCGATCGCCAGCGCTACACGGTCTCCGAAAACGGCGTCGTCGTCATTGGCAAGGGCGACAAAGTGGAGGCCTGAGAGACCGGTAGTCGACACTGCCTAGGACTCGATCAACCTCGGAGAGTGGCACTAGGCGTGCTCGGGGAATGCCTGCGACTTCAGGTGGTCATTGCAACGTATCGGCGAGCTTGTCTGATGGTGTCATCCCATTGAGGGTTTGTCGAGGGCGGGTGCTCAGGACGTGTATCGGCCTACGAATTCCGAGGGGCTGTTTTGGTCTGCAAAGCGAAGGCCCGAGATGCGGCCCGCTTCGACCAGCCAGCTCACCAGATAACAGCCCGTATAGCTGGGCGGCCAGAATGAGCAAAACAGCTGCCCTTGGACGTACCAGCTTCCCTCCGATGGCCGGCCGTGTTCTATGTAGGTGGTCGTACCGTCGGAGTTGAATTCTTGGGTTGCGCCATCCTCAAATTGGAACTTCCCAGCGGTGAGAGCGATAGGAATGA
>JAUXLW010000135.1 GCA_030623545.1 Acidimicrobiia bacterium
GGCCTCAGTGCGGGTGGAGTTGATCGATAACGAGACACACGCCACCGTCGTCGCCCGCCTCAGCCGCATTTCCGGGGTGGACGATGTCGATGAAGCCACCGACGCCATCGAGGACACCCTGGAGGCCTCGCGCCTGCTCAACACCGGCGGGATCGTCCTCGGGGTTGCCCTCGGGTTGTCGGCCGTTGTGATGATTTCCAACACTGTTCGTATGGCCATTTACGCCCGCCGTGAAGAAATCGGAATCATGAAACTGGTCGGGGCTTCCAACTGGTTCGTTCGCACGCCGTTCTTGCTTGAAGGACTGGTTGAAGGCCTGGTGGGGGGTGCGCTCGCCTTCCTGGCCGGCTGGTTCGGCTATCGCACGTTCATCGCCAACCTCGACCTCGGCATCATCCAAACCCAGGTGTCCGACAGCTTCCTGATCAGCCGCGGGCTGATGGTGCTGCTGTTCGCAGCCGCCGCCGGGACTATTGGCAGCCTGGTGGGGCTGCGCCGCTACCTCCAGGAATCAGACTGATGAGGGGCGTGACGCTCGCCGTCGGCCTGGTGCTGGTGGCTCTTTCGGCAACCCCGGCTGCCGGCCAGAACGCGCTTACCGAGGAGCTGCAGGAGGGTGCCCAGGAGATCGAAGATCTTCAGCAGCAGATGGAAGATGCTTCTTTGGAGGCCAACTATTGGACCGATCAGGTCGCCGCTACCTCTTCCCGCCTTCACGCGATCCTCGACGACCTGACCCGGGCCGAGGCGGTGTTGACCGATCTGGAATTGTCGATTGTTGACGTGGAGGGGTCGATCGACGTCACCCAGTCCGACATCTTTGCCAAGGAGGCAGAGCTCTCAGACACCCAGGTGGCCATTGCCGAGACCCACGAGAAGGTGGTCACCCAGGCGGTTGAGCTGTTCAAAGCCGGCAGCAATCAGGCGGAGGTCATCTTCGACTACAAGACGGCCCAGGATGCGGCCGTTGCCGTCAGGTACGGGACGACCCTGATCGAGGAAACCAATCGTGCTCTGGCGACCCTGAAGGAGCTGCGGGGCCAGAAAGAGCAGCAGGTAGTGCTAATCGAGGATCAGAAGTCGAGCCTGGAGGCCGACAAGGCGGTGCTGGAAAAAGCCGGCGCCGATGCCGAGCTTCAGCGCCAGATCGTCGAGGAGAATCGGGACAAGGCCGAAACCGAGTTGATCAACCAGCGCGCCCTCCTGCAAACGGTCAAGACGGAGATCTCTCACTTCGAGGAGGAGCTCGACGCTCTCGAAGGCGAGCAGGAGCGCCTCAAGGCATTGCTGGCTGCTGCCCAGTCCTCGAGCGGGCTGGCCCCGGCCGAGCTGTATCCACCACTGGACGGGCCGGTGGTATCCACCTTCGGTCCCCGCCTGCATCCCATCCTCGGGTACACCCGCATGCACACCGGGATCGACATCGACGGGCCCCGGGGTGCAGACATCTTTGCCGCCGCCAGCGGCACGGTGATCCTCGCGGGTTCCTACGGCGGCTACGGGAACGCGGTGATCATTGATCACGGCGGCGGCATGGCCACTCTTTACGCCCACCAGTCGAGCATCGTGGTCTCCAAGGGCCAGAAGGTCCTCATCGCCGACCTCGTTGGCTACGTCGGCAGCACCGGGCTCTCCACGGGACCGCATTTGCACTTCGAAGTTCGACTCAGCGGCAACCCGGTGGATCCAGCTTCCTATTTCGGATGAGCCGTAAGGTCGTAGCCCGCAATAGACGAGCCAGATTCGACTACGAGATTCTCGACACTTTCGAAGCCGGGATGGTGCTGCTCGGTTCTGAGGTCAAGAGCCTCCGTGCCGGCCAGGCGTCGATCAGCGAGGCCTACGTTGCTATGCGCTCCAACGAGGCCTGGCTGGAGAGCATGACAATCCCGCCTCACGTCTATTCCCACCTGGGCGGCCATGACCCAACTCGGACCCGCAAGCTGCTCCTTCAGCGCCGGGAGATTGACCGGATCGGCGCCAGGATGAGGGAACAGGGCCTGACGCTAATTCCCACCCAGGTGTATTTCTCGAACGGCAAAGCCAAGATCGAGCTGGCACTGGCGAAGGGCAAGCGGCGGATTGACAAGCGCCATGCCATCAAGAAGCGTGAGCAGGAGCGTGAGATGCAGCGGTCGCAGCGACGCAGTCGCTAGGGGACGGCATTGCTCACCAGCCTCCCGGGGAAGCGATTCGGGTCTCCCGACGTTACTCTTTTGGTAATCCAGTCTTGCACTGGCAACCCCGATGGGGGTGAACTGGCTTCGACTCTGAAGGTTGAGGTGTCGGAAGCGAGCCGAGGTCCCCGGAGTCCTCGTTAAAGAGCCGGGAACATAAATGAGTGACGGAGATAACTTCGCACTAGCTGCCTAAATACGCAGCTCGTCCCCCCGGTGGGTTCCTGCCTCGCCGGTCAGGGGCGTCGCAATGCAGGAATGCCCTCGCCGGGATCCGGGACCGGCGGGGAAAGACCAACTCCGGATAAGGCCGAAGGAAACTAGCCGACAGAGTCCCAGGCCCGACAAGCTCGCTGTCGGCTGCGCTCGGAGATGCCGACGCTAAAACTTCAGAGGACCGGGGTTCGACTCCCCGCACCTCCACAAGAACCCCGGCCCCCGCAAGGGGGTCTTGTTCTTGTCTGGCTCCTCTCCCACGTAGTGAAACGGAGTGGGGGAGGCTGGGAGGGGGTCGTTCTCACCAACGGCACGCTGAGCGAAGCGACGGTGAGACCCGAGGGTTGCATCAGGAGCCCGTCGGGCACGCACCGAACCAACAGCTAATTGTTGGGCACCGCCCGAGTTATGTCCTCCTTGGGGAGGACCGCCCGAACGAAGTGAGGGCGAGGAGGGGGAGGCTTGTTGATGAGGACCGCTCCCTCTTTCCCTCACCGGCCCACTACGCTCCGAAGACTCCGCTCCGCAGGAGGAACTGCCGACTGCCGACTGCCGACTGCCGACTGCCGACTGCCGACTTAGTTCTCGAGCGACTGGAGCGCCTCGAGGAAGATCTGGCCGTAGGTCTCCAGCTTCTTGGGTCCAACGCCGCTGATGTCCAGGAGCTCTGCGGGAGTCGACGGCCGGTGCTCGATCATCTCGGCGAGGGTTGCGTCGCTGAATACGAGGTAGGCGGGGACGCCGGCGTCGTCTGCCAGGCGCCTCCGCACGGATCTGAGTGACTCGAAGGCGGGTCCAGCGGCCGATCCAGTCGCAACCGATTTCGCCCGGGACAAACTCGGTGTCCGCCCACTCAGGCCGGCAAGCACATCGACGCTGGTACAGATGTGACAGGATTCGCCGCAATCCTCCACTCGCTCGCCGAAGTAGGCGGCGAGGGTCCGGTGCCGACACGCCCGTCGATCGGCCCAGTTGAACATATGGCGGATCCGATTCTCGTGCCGGCCCGTTTCGCCGGACACCATGCGCTCCAGGCTCATGACATCGGCCCATGAGTAGAAGAGGATGCAGTCGCTGTCCAGGCCGTCGCGGCCGGCTCGTCCGATCTCCTGGTAGTAGCCCTCGATGGACTTCGGCATGTCCCGGTGGATGACGTAACGAACGTTGGACTTATCGATGCCCATTCCGAAGGCAATAGTGGCGCAGATGACGTCGATCTGGTCGTGGATGAAGGCGTCTTGCACGGCCGAGCGCTCGTCACGCTCCAGGCCGGCGTGATAGGGCATGGCGGACACCCCGATGCTTCGCAGGTAGGCAGCCGTGCTCTCTGCCGACTTCCGCGACAGTGTGTAGACAATGCCGCTTTGACCGGGACGCGCCAAGCACAGTTTGCCGATGGATTCCTTTACCTTCACCCGCCTTCCGTCGGCGCCCTCGCCTTTCTTGACGACATGAATCTTCAGGTTGGGGCGTAAGAACGAGCCGCGGAACACCATCGGATCGCGCAAGCCGAGTTGCTCTCCGATATCAGCGGTGACCTCGTCGGTGGCTGTGGCGGTGAGGGCGAGCACCGGGACGGCGAAGCGATCCTTCAAGCCTCGCAAGTTCCGGTAGGCAGGTCGGAAGTCATGGCCCCACTGGCTGATGCAGTGGGCCTCATCTACGGCGATCAGCCGAAGATCGACATCAGTCAACGCTGCCCCTACCGACGCTTCGAGACCCTCGGGGGCTGCATAGACAAGCTCGTACTCACCAGCGCCCATACGGTCGACCCTGTCTGCCCGATCCCGGGGGGCGAGACTGGAGTTGAGATAGGTGGACCGCAGCCCGGCCTGGTCGAGACCGTCCACCTGATCCTTCATGAGAGCGATGAGAGGCGAGACCACAAGGGTCGTCCCCCCGAGGACTCGAGCCGCCAGCTGGAAAGTGAGCGACTTGCCTGCACCGGTCGGCATGATTCCGATGCAATCCCTTCCCGCCACCACCGCTTCGATGATCTCGCGTTGTCCACGGCGAAAACCGGAGAAGCCGAATGTGGCAGTCAGAGCTTCATCGATGGCGGCTGATTGCAGCGAGGTCAACAGGGTGCCGAGCTCGGAAAGTCGTGTGACCAGTTTCGGCGAGAACGCATCCGGAGTCTGGCGCCATTGTTGTCGAAGATCGCTCAGAAGGCTGGCAGCTCCGACGTGGTCGCGAGCAGCAATGCGATCGCCCAGGACGGTGATGGCGTCATCGATTCCAGCGCTGTTGTCGTCCATCGAGCGATGACGGTACTCGACGAGAGTCGCGGTCTCGTGCATGCCGGCAGTGTGGTCGGCCTGTGTGACAAATACCCATCACGTCACCAGGCAAGCGCTTGCGCGAAGGACCCCAA
>JAUXLW010000026.1 GCA_030623545.1 Acidimicrobiia bacterium
AGGGTGACCAAGAGCCAGTGGCAGATGATGAAGGTGAAAAGGAGGGTCTCCCGCGCCGTCGGAGACGTTTTCCACAACATGGTCTTGCGCGTGGCTCTGTTTGCCGGAGCCGTTCTATGGCACTGCGGCTCGCTACTTTCGATCTGTTGGCAGACCGGTTCGACGACCCGCCCGTTCTGATCCTTGACGATGTTTTCTCCGAGTTGGACTCGACGCGGGCTGAAGCAGTCGCCGAGCGCCTTCCCGGGGCCCAGGCGTTCCTCACGACCGCGCGCCTCGAGGAAGTTGTCGACCTGGCAGGTACCCGCTGGGCGCTCAGTGAGGGAGGTATGGTGGTTGAGCAATGAGCCTCGAACCGATTTCCGATGCAGTAGGCACGCTTCTGCAGAACCTTGGAATCGCTGATCCCGGTGTCAGCGCTCGCCTGGTGCGCGAATGGCTCGCGATTACCGGCGAGCCGTGGGACAAGGCAACGCGACCGGTTCGCCTCCGAAATGGAGAGCTCGTGTTGGAAGTCTCGAGCCCGGCGGAAGTTTCGGTGCTGCGTTATCGAACCGGAGAGTTGCTCGCGCAACTGGACCGGCATCTCGGTGAGGGGATCGTTGAGGTGGTCCGGCTCAAGGCGGCACGAAAACCATTTTGAGTGGTTGTCCACAGGCTGGGGATAACTCTGTTGGTAACCAGATTCGACGCACTGCATTAGGGGGGATTGAGCGGAAGCAGCCGACAGCTCGGAGGGTGAGGTTGTCACTCCGAGAAAACCCAAGAAACCACCGATTGTGCCCGTTTTAGCTTGGGTTTTGTGACCCGGAAATGGTATAATCACACTGTTGTAAATACCCCAGCGGGGCACTCCACTTTGGCCACCAACACCAAAACTGATACGGCTGACGCGTCCTATGACGCCAGCGACATAACCGTTCTCGAAGGGTTAGAGGCGGTCCGCAAACGTCCGGCAATGTACATTGGTTCCACCGGCCCCAAGGGTCTTCACCACCTCATCTGGGAGGTCGTCGATAACTCCGTTGATGAGGCCATGGCCGGTTTCGCCGACCGCATCGACGTGACACTTCTGGACGACGGCGGGGTCAGGGTCAAGGACAACGGACGCGGCATCCCGGTCGATAAGCACAAGAAGACCAAGGAGTCTGCCTTGACGACCGTCCTCACGACACTCCACGCCGGAGGAAAGTTCGAAGTCGGCGCATACACGGTGTCCGGCGGATTGCACGGTGTCGGGGTGTCCGTTGTGAACGCTCTGGCCGCCAGGCTGGAAGCTCAGGTAGTTCGAGACGGGTAGATGTGGGAGCAAATATTCACCCGCGGCATTCCTGACGGGAAGATCAAGAGAGTCAAAGCCGCCAAACGGACCGGTACCGCGATCACATTTTGGCCAGATCCGGATGTGTTCGGGGAGGGCACAACCTACAACTTCAGCACCGTCTCAGCACGGATGCGGGAGATGGCGTTTCTCAACCGTGGTCTCGAGATACACCTCCGCGACGAGCGAGATGGAGTGAATGAGGAGGAGGTCTTCAAATACACAGGGGGTCTTCTCGACTTCGTAAAGCACCTCAACAGCAGTCGCGAGCCCTTGCACGGCCGCATCCTGAGTGCCGAAGGAGTTTCTGATGATGCCGAGGTTGAGCTGGCCATGCAATGGACCACCGGTTACACGGAGACGGTGCTCACCTTCGCCAACAACATCAATACCCATGAAGGCGGAACCCATGAAGAGGGGTTTCGCCGTGCCCTAACCCGTGCCGTGAATGATTTCGCCAAGTCAAAGAATCTCATCAAGGACAAGGATCTCGCCCTTCAGGGCGAGGACATCCGGGAGGGGCTCACAGCCATCCTGTCGGTACGAGTTCGTCATCCGCAGTTTGAGGGCCAGACGAAGACCAAGCTCGGCAACACAGAGATACGGTCATTCGTCGAGGTTGAGCTCAACAAGGCGATTCCAGAGTGGCTCGAAAGGCACCCGGGGGAAGCTCGCAAGATTGTCGAGAAGTGCCTGACTGCCGCCCGGGCTCGCATGGCCGCCCGCCAGGCCCGTGACCTGACAAGGCGTAAGAGTCTGCTGGAGTCCTCAGGCCTCCCGGGAAAGCTGGCCGACTGCTCATCGCGAGATCCGGAAGAGAGCGAACTGTTCATCGTTGAAGGCGATTCGGCGGCCGGGCCTGCCAAGCAGGCCAGAGATTCACGAATTCAGGCCATTCTGCCCATTCGCGGCAAGATCTTGAATGTCGAGAGGGCACGTCTGCCAAAGATTCTGCAGAACACCGAGATTCAGGCGATTATCACGGCGGTCGGGGCCAACATCGGTGATGAGTTTGACCTGGAAAAGGCCCGCTATCACAAGATCGTGTTACTGACGGACGCCGATGTCGATGGAGCCCACATTCGCACACTGTTATTGACGTTTCTCTTCCGGCACATGCGACAACTCGTCGAAGCGGGCTTTGTGTATATCGCCGAGCCCCCTCTGTACCGTGTCAAGCACGGCAAGAACGTCACCTACATCAAGGATGAAGCCGGGCTCAAGGCTTTTCGCAAGAAACTCAATGGCAAGAAGGCCACGATCAACCGGTTCAAGGGCTTGGGTGAGATGAACCCCGATCAGCTGTGGGAAACCGCAATGGATCCGGAGTCGCGTACCCTGGTGCAGGTTGGGCTCGAGGACGCATTCGATGCGGATGAGATTTTCAGCACCTTGATGGGTGACAACGTTGAAGGCCGACGCAAGTTCATCCAGAGGAATGCTAAAGACGTGAGGTTCCTCGACATCTAATGGTAGGTAACGGTTCCAACGTCGTCGAGCAGGTCAACATCCGCGATGAGATGGCCACCTCGTTTCTGGATTACGCCATGTCGGTCATCGTGGCCAGGGCACTCCCCGATGTGCGCGACGGCCTCAAGCCGGTTCACCGCCGGATCCTCTACTCCATGGAGGAGAACGGGATTCGCGCCGGGACCCCTTTCCGCAAGAGTGCCGCTGTGGTTGGTGAAGTCATGGGTAAATATCACCCACACGGCGATGGAGCGATTTACGACGCCCTGGTTCGTCTCGGCCAGGATTTCTCATCCCGTTACCCGCTGATCCTGCCGCAGGGCAACTTCGGCACGGTCGACGATCCCCCTGCCGCCTACCGGTACACCGAGTGCCGCCTGGAATCCCTGGCTACTCACATGCTCGAAGGGATCGGCGAGGACACGGTTGATTTCAAAGAGAGCTATTCCGGGGAAGACCAGGAGCCGGTAGCGCTACCGAGCCGCTTCCCCAACCTGTTGGTGAACGGCTCCACCGGGATTGCCGTCGGAATGGCCACCAACATCCCACCACACAACCTCGGTGAAGTCATCGACGCCTGCATCCATATGCTCGAAAATCCCCAGGCCACCGTCGAGGATCTCATGGAGTTCGTGAAGGGCCCTGATTTCCCGACCGGCGGCTACATCGTCGGCACGAGCGGCATCGAGGAGGCGCTGCGCACGGGTCGGGGATCGGTCAAGATGCGGGCCGCCACCGATGTCGATGAGATACGCAAGGGCCGCACCGCCATCATCGTCACCGAGATTCCCTACCAGACTTCCCATGATCGCATCATGCTAAAGATCGCCGATCTGGTCAATAGCAAGCGTTTGCAGGGCATTGCCGACCTCCGAGACGAATCGAGCTCGCGGGTGGGCACCCGGCTGGTTATCGAGCTCAAGCGTGAGGCACAGCCCCAGGTGGTCCTCAATCAACTCTTCAAACTGACGCCGCTACAGGATACGTTCAGCGTCAACTTCGTGGCCCTGGTGGACGGGGTACCCCGCACTCTCGGTCTGGTGGATGCTCTCAAGCACTATCTCGACCATCAGATGGAAGTCGTGGAACGGCGGACCAGTTTCCGGCTCGAGAAAGCCCGGGGCCGGGCCCACATCCTCGAAGGCTTGCTGATTGCGGTCGACAACATTGACGAGGTGGTGAAAATCATCCGCGGCTCGAGGGACGTTGAGGCAGCGCGGTCGGCGTTGATGAAGCGCTTCGAGCTGAGTGAGATCCAGGTCAATCACATTCTCGACATGCCACTGCGTCGGCTGACCGCCCTGGAGAGCGACAAACTTCGCACCGAGCACGCCGAGCTTGCGAAGACGATCAAGGCTCTCGAGGCGATTCTCAAGAGCCCGGCCAAGCGAAAGAAGCTGATCACCAAAGAGCTCACGGATATCAAAGAAAAGTTCGGCGATCCCCGGCGCACCAGGATTGTTCCCGACGACGGAGAGTTCTCGATGGAGGACCTGATAGCGGACGACGAGCTGGTGGTAACCGTCACCCAGGCCGGGTACATCAAGGCAGTGGTGGCCAATACCTACCGTGCCCAGGGTCGCGGCGGACGCGGGGTCAAGGCAGCCAAGGTGACGGAGGACGACGTCGTCAAGAGTGTTCTCCACACCACGGCCCATGCCTATCTGTTGTTCTTCACCAGCAAGGGGAAAGTGCATCGGATCAAGGCACACGAGATTCCTCGCAAGGATCGAACCGCGAAGGGCGCGCTGGCGCAGTCGGTGATGCCGATCGAAGCGGACGAACGTATTGAGGCCGTCGTCGACACCCGCGACTACGAAACCTCCCGCTTCCTGGTGATCGCCACACGCAACGGGCTTGTCAAGAAGACCAGGTTTGCCGACTACGACTCACGCCAGATGAGTCTTATCGCGATCAAGCTCGTGGAAGGTGATGAGGTAGTGGCAGTGCGAACCACCTCGGGTGACAACGATTTGCTGCTCTTTTCCCGTAACGGCCAGGGCATCCGCTTTGCCGAGGAGGACATCCGCGCCATGGGCCGCAGCACGCAGGGCGTACGGGGCATCAAGCTGCGGAAAGGTGACTACGTCATCTCGGCCGCCCAGTCTGGTGAGGGCGACGAAGTGCTGTTGCTGCTCGACAACGGCCACGGCAAGCGCACCAAGATGAGCGAATTCCCCAAGCAAAAGCGAGGCGGTTACGGAGTCAAGGCGGTGAAGCCGGTCGCCGGCCGCGGCAAGCTGGTGGCGGCCCGGGCAGTTACCGAGAACTCGGAGATCTTCGTGATGTCGAGCGACGGAATCGTCATTCGCACGGCGGCGGAATCGATCAGCCTGCAAAAACGCGCCGCATCAGGGGTGAAGGTGATGAATCTGGAAGACGGCGCAACAGTTACGGCCTTCACGCTGGTGCCGCCCGAAGAGGAGTAGGAACTGGGAACCCGAGTGCATAGACCGAACGTCGGTTGGGAGTACAATCTCGCCCGATCCAAAGAGGGGTTCAATGGCAGTCCGTAGAGTCCGACGGGTCTTACGCAAGATCGATCCGTGGACCGTCCTCAAAGTCACGGCCATCTTCAACGTTCTCGTCGTGATGGCACTATCCATCGGCATTGTGATTGCCTGGTCGCTGCTCCGCAACAGTGGCATTCCGGATGACATCGTCAAGTCCATCAACGGCCTGTCGTTGTTCGAAGATGACATCAATCTGGACGGGCCATCGTATTTCAGGGTGATGGTCTTCTTCAGCATCGTCTCCACCATCGCCCTCACCGGTTTCGCCACAATCTCTGCTGTGTTCTACAACCTCATTTCTGATGTCGTCGGCGGTCTGGAGTTTGTAGTGCTCGAAGAGATCTACGAGCCACCCCGGCCCACCGATGTTGTCCGTCCCTCCCGGCAGCCGGCTGCACCGAGCGTAAATGGGCCGCTCCAGGACCTCCCAACCCAGGAGACTCCCGTCTCCACCTGATCCTCGTTCTCGGCCGGGTCCGAATTGAGTAGCCTGCGCTCGTCATGACAGCGCCGGACCCTTCGATACTTGAGCGACTCGGGATCGCCGAAGCCGCCAGCGGGATCTATGCCGGCGGGTGGCAAAGAGCTTCCGGCGACGCCATCGTGAGCTCCAATCCCGCCACCGGGGCTGCCATCGGCTCGGTGATGCGGGCTACCGGTGCCGATTACGAGAAGGCGGTAGTTGCGGCCACGGACACATTCCAGGAGTGGAGAATGATCCCGGCGCCTAAGCGGGGCGAGTATGTCCGCCAGATCGGCAATGCGCTGCGTGATCTCAAAACAGAGTTGGGAACCCTCGTCTCACTGGAGTCCGGCAAGATCCTTGCTGAAGGTGAAGGCGAAGTGCAGGAGATGGTCGACATCGCCGACTTCGCAGTGGGTTTGTCTCGCCAGCTCTACGGCCTGACGATGGCCAGTGAGCGTCCCCGGCACCGAATGTATGAGCAGTGGCACCCCCTCGGTGTGTGCGGGATCATTTCCGCATTCAACTTCCCGGTTGCAGTGTGGTCATGGAACGCATTCATTGCCGCCGTTTGCGGAGACACGATGATCTGGAAGCCCTCCCTTCGAACCCCCCTCGCCGCCATTGCGGTCACGAATATCTGCCACGACGTGATGGCGGGATCCGGTTTCGAGGGTGTGTTCAATCTTGCGATCGGAACCGATGAGGACGTGGGACACAATCTGGTTCACGACACGCGGGTCCCTTTGATCTCGGCGACCGGTAGCTGCGATATGGGTCGAAAGGTCGGTCCTGCCGTGATCGCGCGCATGGGGCGACCCCTTCTGGAGTTGGGCGGCAACAACGCCATCATTGTGATGGACGACGCCGACCTCGATCTCGCTGTGCGGGCCGCCACGTTCGCCGCCGTCGGCACGTCGGGACAGCGGTGCACAACGTTGCGGCGCCTGCTGGTGCACGAGGACGTCGCCGACGAGGTAGCTGCCCGCCTCGTGGACGCTTACAAGCAGATCCAGATTGGGGATCCACTAGAGCCGCAGACGTTGATGGGTCCTCTCATCAGCGAGCGGGCCGTCGATCAGATGATGACGGTTTTGGAGATCGCCCAGGAGCAAGGCGGCGAGATCATCTACGGGGGCAATCGCCTCGACAGCCTGCCGGGTCACTTTGCCGAGCCCACGTTGGTACGCATCGACAAGGGAGCTCCGATCGTCCAGGAGGAGACCTTTGCTCCGATTTTGTGGATCATCGAGGTTGCCGATCTCGAAGATGGAATCGCCGCCCAGAACAGCGTGCCCCAGGGGCTGTCATCAGCGATTTTCACGGAATCACTGCGCAATGCGGAGAGGTTCCTTTCGCCCGTGGGCTCCGACTGTGGGATCGCCAACGTCAACATCGGCACGTCGGGTGCGGAGATCGGCGGGGCCTTCGGCGGTGAGAAGGACACCGGTGGGGGGCGAGAGGCTGGAAGCGACGCCTGGAAGGCCTACATGAGGCGCCAGACCACGACTATCAATTGGGGTGGCGACCTGCCCCTGGCCCAGGGAGTCGAGTTCTCCTAACGACCGCCCTCGTTATGCACTGGTGCGGTCGTGATAGCTGGCGACATCGATTCCACCAGCCAGAGCCCTGTCGAGGTAGGGGGATGGCGCTTCTGCTACCCAGCACATACCGGGCCCATACGCGTGCTGGCCGGTGGGGACGACGGCGGCCGCCAGCGCGATGGCTGCCAGGAACTCCCCATCGTCGGCGGTTCCGACGATGGTGCGCTGGACACCGTCGTCCACTGCGCCGGACACCTGGGCCATTGCCGCCTGCCAGCTCGACTCCAACGGGGCCGCGAACGCTTGCACCGGGATATCGCGCTGGACCCAACCCACCGCGTCGGTAGGACGGGCCCACATGGAGCCCACCGGGTCCGGGAATGGGATCGCTTCGCCTCTGCGCCGAAGCCGACCCGGGACTGTCCACGCCAGGCGGACCTCCAACGGCTCGTCCATGAACGCAGCCTCCTGGGCTGCCAGACAGCAAGCCAATCCGGCCGCCGGGTTGGCTCCCAGGACAAGCGAGATCCCTTCGGCTGCAAAGCTGCTACCGAGGTCGCCGCCTTCGTTGGCGGCCACCACCAGGTGAGTTCGAGTTTCTAATGCGGCTTCTACCAGGCTCTTCGGAGGGATCTTCTCCGCTACCAGGACATCCACGGATCGCAGATCGTTGATCGTGGGTGTCTTACCCTCGGTTTCTTCTGGCCCCCAAAATCCGGCTTCGGTCACGTGCGGCTCCCCCTGGAGCACGCGCAGAGCCCTTTTGCCAATTGTCGATGTGGCGTGAACAGCCACCCTCATCTTCGGGGCTCCCAATTGCCGTCATGTGCTGGGGGCTTCACAGGGCGCTTTCGGACAAGGGCGATACCGACAAGGGCTGCCAGGCCGGCCAGGAGTGCCGAGAGCTTCTTGGTCTCCACGTTGGCAGTGTAGGCCGGGATAGTTAGGCTCCCCTCACAACACACCGCTGGGGTCTCCCCGAGCGTAAGAGCGAAGTCCGGTTTGAATCCGGTACTGTCCCGCAACTGTGAAGCCCGTCAAGGGATGAGTCAGGTCGCCTGCCCCGGTCGGAGTGGTAACTCTCGAGAGAAGGGTGAGCCATGTTCCCGATCCGAAACCTTGTCGCCATCTCAGTTCTCGCGCTCTTTGCCGTGGGCTGTGGCACCGACTCTGTGGATTCGCCGACCGCATTTCCATCTACTTCGTCTACGACGGTTGTGCCCACCACGCTGGCTCCTGCAACGACAGTGCCCGCACTGTTTCCAGTGGAGGTGATGACCGATCAAGGACCGGTTTCCATCGAATCTCGGCCCGAGCGTGTCGTCTCCCTTTCGGCGACTCACACAGAGATCATCTACGAGCTGGCCGTCGAAGAGCAGCTGGTTGCCGTTGATTTGTTCTCCAACTACCCACCCGCCGCGGCCGACAAAGCCAGAATCGACTCTTTTAGCTTCAACGTCGAGGAGGTCGCGGCGCTGGATCCGGACCTGGTCATCATCGCGTTCGATTTTCAGGGCGAAACTGCCGCGCTGGCGACTGTGGGCATCCCGTTCCTCCTCCTCGGCCCACCTGTTGATCTCGACGGCATGTACCAACAGTTCCGGGTGATAGGCGATGCATTGGGTGTGCCGGAGGCAGGTGAGGCGCTGGCGACTCGCGCTGAGGGGCGCGCCCGGGCGATAAGCGCCGACGCTCAAGCGATCGCCGGGCAGAGCTTTTTTCATGAGGTCGACGACACCTATTACACAGCCACCTCGGCCAGCTTCATCGGCGATGTTTACTCGTCGTTGGGTCTGGTGAACATCGCCGACTCCGCCCTCGTCGGTGGTCCTTTTCCGCAGCTATCTGCCGAGTTCATCTTCGATCAGAATCCGGATCTCATATTCCTCGGTGATGCCGCTTTTGGAGCGTCCGCCGAGACCGTTTCAGCTCGTCCCGGGTGGGACGTTCTGTCGGCGGTGTCAGAAGGTCATATCATCGAGATTGACGCCGATATCAGTGGGCGCTGGGGCCCACGGACCGTCGACCTCATGCAGGACATCCTCAACGCCGTCCTCGACGTGCAACGGTGAGTACGGCTATCTCCCCAGTTGGGCCAACCCGGCTGCGATTAGGTTCGATGACCGCGGTCGGGGTTGTCCTCCTGGGCGCGGCGCTTGCTTCTCTGGTGCTCGGACCGGCGGGGGTCGACCCATGGGGAGCCATCCGGGAGACGCTCGATCACCTGCCGTTCGTTTCTATCGACTCGGGGCTGAGCGAGCAGGATGCTGCCATCGTTTGGCAGTTGCGGGTTCCGCGGATGACCCTCGCCGGGTTGGTAGGTGCAACTCTCGCCGGAGCCGGTGGAGCGTACCAGGGGGTTTTCCGCAATCCGCTCGCCGACCCCTACCTGCTGGGCGTCGCCGCCGGAGCAGGGCTCGGCGCCACGATCGCCATCGTGTCGGCTCTGCCCACTGCCTCCATTGCGCCGTTTGCTTTCGTCGGAGGCCTGATGGCGGTGGCTTCGGCGTATGCCCTGGCATTACTCGGGGGAGCCCGGCGCACCGGAGCGACGCTCATCTTGTCGGGTGTGGCAGTGGCGGCCTTTTTCACGGCCATTCAGACCTACGTGCAGCAACAGAACGCCGACACTATCCGCCAGGTATTCAGCTGGATTCTCGGCCGCTTGGGAACCGCCGGGTGGGGTGAGGTGCGGCTGCTGCTTCCCTACGCCCTGGGGACGTGGCTGGTGTTGCTGGCTCACCGGCGACACCTGGACGTCATGTCTGTGGGGGAGGAGGAAGCTGCCACTCTCGGGATCGACCCGGCCCGGGTCCGGGTAACCGTGGTGATAACGGCGACGCTGGGGACGTCTGCCGCAGTCGCCGTCAGCGGGCTCATCGGATTCGTCGGGATCATCGTCCCGCACATCGTGCGGTTGGTGGTGGGTCCTTCTCATCGGAGGCTGCTGCCGCTTTCGCTGGCCGGCGGTGCCGCGTTTTTGATGCTGGCAGACCTGGTTGCCCGTACAGTGCGGTCCGGTGGAGAGCTGCCCATCGGTGTGGTAACTGCCTTCGTAGGAGCGCCCTTTTTCGCCTTTATCCTGGCCGCGTCTTCGGATACCAGACGATGACCATGGTGAGCTGCCGGGGGCTGAGTGCTGCCTACAACGGGACGGTGGTGCTCGATGGTGTGGATCTCTCGGTTGAAGACGGGGAATGGGTGGTTGTCGTCGGACCCAACGGGTCGGGTAAGACATCACTGATACGGGCTCTGTCTGGATCGTTACCGGCCGAAGGCGAGGTAACCATCGGCGACCGTTTGCTGGGGGACATGCGCCGTCGCGACATAGCCGCCCAGGTGGCGGTCGTCCCCCAGACTCCGGTTATCCCTGAGGGCATGACGGTCTCGGATTACGTCATGCTGGGGAGGACGCCCTATATCCCGTATTGGGGCACAGAAGGCCCGGCGGATGTGGCGAGAGTCGCCGAGGTCCTCGGAAGTCTCGACCTCCTGCCCTTTGCGAATCGGCCGATCACCTCGCTTTCCGGTGGCGAACGGCAGCGGGCGGTTCTGGGACGGGCCCTCTCCCAGGATGCCTCCGTCCTGTTGCTCGACGAACCGACAACGGCGTTGGACCTCGGTCACCAGCAGCAGGTATTGGAGCTGGTACATCAACTACGTGACCGGCATCGCCTGGCAGTCATAAGCACACTGCACGACCTGACCTTCGCCGCCGCCTACGGAGACCGGCTCATCGTATTGGTTGAGGGCCGAGTTGTGGCCTCGGGAAAACCGGCTGAAGTGCTCGAGCCGAAGTTGATCGAAGAGTATTTCGGCGCCACAGTCGAGGTGCTGCAAGGCCCGGACGGCCCGGTGGTTCTTCCCGTCCGCCGCCGTCCCTTGCGCCCCGTCTAACCCCGGCGCCGACGGCGCTTCGTTTCTGCCTTGCCGAACTGGGCTGTTGACCTCATTCTTTCGACGGCCGCTTGAGCATCACGGGATGATTGCTGGGCGGAGCCGAGAATTACTTCTGCCTCGGCCCTGATGGACTCGGCCTCGGTTCGGGCGTCAAGAAGAATCTCCTGTGCGTCCTGTTTGGCGTTGGCGAGACTTTGTTCACGCTCGGCCACCACCGCCAGTTGCTTGTCGAGGTCCTCTGACTTAGCGGTTGACTCTTGCTCGATCTGCTCGCTCTTTGCCACGGCCTCGGCCACGATCTGTTCGGCCTCTATGTGTATGGGACCCAGGCTTTCTTGCAGTTTGGCGGCCTCGGCCTTGACACGATCCAGGTCTGCTTGGCCCAGCGCCCGCATGGTCTCGGCCTCCTCGAGGGCGGCGTTGCGAGTGGCTTCGGCCCCGGATTCGGCACC
>JAUXLW010000041.1 GCA_030623545.1 Acidimicrobiia bacterium
CCTGGCATACCCCGGCGTCACCGTCGACGCATTCGACGTCGACGGCGCCTCAATCGCGGCAGCCAGGGCCCACGCCCGTGAGTTGGCCGTGGAGGACCGGGTCAGCTTTCACGCCGTCGATGCAGCCACATTGGATCTTGACGGAGCCTTCGATGTAGTCACCGCCTTTGAGTGCATTCACGACCTGCCTCACCCGGTCGACGTGCTGGCGACGATGCGTCGACTTGCCAAGGATGACGGCCATGTAGTGGTCATGGACGAGCGTGTGTCCGAGCGATTTCCTGGTCGGGGGGATGATGTCGAACGGGTCATGTATGGGTTCTCGCTTTTCATCTGCCTACCGGACGGGATGTCGCAGGCACCTTCGGCGGCGACGGGAACGGTGATGCGGCCAGAGACCCTGCGGGATTACGCTCGCCAGGCTGGTTTCTCCGATATCGAGATACTCCCCATTGAGGCTGATTTTTGGCGGTTCTATCGGCTCATCGGCGGCTGACCTGCGCGGCGATAGCCGGAGGTTCTGCCTGTCACTGCCAGCGAGTACCCTTTCGAGGTCGGGAAAGGGGAGAAAACTATCGCCGATCAGGCAGATTTCGAAGCTGATGCCATGCAGTACGCGCCGCAGCTCTATTCGGCCGCGCTCCGCATGACCCGTAATCCGGCGGATGCCGAGGATGTGGTCCAGGAAACCTTCCTCAAGGCCTACCGCGGCTATCACACCTTTCAGGCGGGCACCAACCTCAAAGCCTGGCTCTACCGAATACTCACAAACACCTACATCAATCGATACCGCAAGAAGACCCGGCGTCCCCAGGAAGTTGAGCTCGGAGACCTGGAGGATTTGTATCTCTTCAAGCGCCTCAACGAGAGCGGGAGCACGGGCGGGGCTTCGCGAAGTGCCGAGGAGGAGGTGTTGGAGCAGTTCGGAGATTCCGACATCCGCGAGGCTGTGGAGGCGCTTCCCGAGCACTTCCGACTTCCCGTCCTGCTGGCCGATGTGGAGGGCTTCAGCTACAAGGAGATCGCAGAAATCCTCGACGTCCCGATAGGAACCGTGATGTCGCGGCTGCATCGGGGAAGAAAGCAGCTCCAACAGAGGTTGTTTGAGTTTGCACAAGAACACGGATTCGTAGGTCCAACGGAATGAACTGCCACAAGTCGATCGACGAGGTTTACAGATTTCTCGACGGAGAGCTCGGCTCGGTCCGCCGGTCCCGCATCGAGTGGCATTTGCGCAAGTGCGATGGGTGCCACGATGCTTACGCATTCGAAGAACGCCTACTTTTGTTGGTGAAACGTTCCTGTTCGGCGGAAAATACGGAAGTTCCTCCGGAACTTTTTGACCGCCTCCGAGCGTTAATACATCAAGAGACTACTGAGGGCGCCTCCGACGAGTAATACGCCGGGCCCGGTGTCCCCCAGGGGGTCAGCAATAATGAGTGAATCGACACTGAGGGGCAACCGCATTCGCGGTGGCATACGCCCCTCTCGAACCTATACAAGTGGGCGCGTATGCGCCCAAAAGGACTGTGACACCCGGTTGTCGCAATACAACCGGCGCGAGCATTGCTTCCAGCATGCTCCGACCCGCTTCCCCCGTTTGCGGGGTCGCGTCGTCAGCGAATAGTTACCGAAAACCAAGCGAGCAAGACAACCGCCGGCCCTAACGGGTCGGTGGTCGTCTTTGTGAGCGCTCCTCGCCACTAACCTCGGCGCTATGAGGCGTTTGATTGTTGTCATCCTCGCATTCCTCACCCTGGCAGTGCCGGGGCCGGCAGGGGCCGGCACTCTGGGCCCGGTCTTACAACAAGCGCAGGACGTCGAGCAACCGGCTGTGGTGATCGAAGAGAACGAAGAGGCGCCGAAAGAGCTCGCCTGGACCTTCCGCTTCCTCGTTCCCATTCTCTGGCTGCTGACCGCATTGCTGGTGGTGGGAACCGTGTTCTCCTATAGGCGCCGTCTGAAGAAGCGGTTTCGGGTTACCAGCTGATGATCGACTGGGATTTGGCGGTCAAGGTCGCTTCACGCTTCGCCGGGACCTATCCGCTCGAGGGGACCTATCACAGCGACCTCCTGGCGCGGGAAGCTCCCGGCATTGTCGCCCGGGCCGCGCAAATGGTGGAAGACGAGACCGGTTTGACGGCGGCCGGCGAACCGGCGGTGGAAGTGGTTACTCGCAAGCAGTGGGCCGAGACAAACGTGGCCGTCTTTTCCCAACTTCTGGCTCCGGCCGAGGAGAAGATCAAGAAGGCCAATCCGGTGGCGTCCCGGGTGGTTGCTGCTGAGATGGGCGCCGTGCTCGGATTCCTCTCTCGCAAGGTGCTGGGCCAATACGAGCTGGTCCTTCCCGGCAAGGGTGAGTCCGGTGATGTGGTCTATCTGGTGGGGGCCAACGTGCTTGCCATGGAGCGCAGTCACCAATTCCGGCCATCCGAGTTCCGGTTGTGGATCGCCCTCCACGAGTGTGCCCATCGCCTGCAATTCGTTGGAGTGCCCTGGCTGCGAGGATACTTTCTCGATCTGGTCGGAGAGCTGGTGGCCTCGGCCGTGCCTGAGCCCGGCAAATGGGCTCGGATCATGGCGGATGTTCGCAAGGCGACGGATTCAGGCGAGCCCATCATCGGTGAAACCGGCCTGTTCGGACTTTTCGCCAGTTCGTCACAAAAAGATTTGTTGGAGAGGGTGCAGGCTCTCATGTCGTTGCTCGAAGGGCACGGCCACGTGGTCATGGATCGCATCGGGCGCAGAGAGCTGGCATCGCAACAGCGAATGTCTTTGGTCCTCCGTCAGCGGCGCAAGGATCCTCGCACCGCCACATTCCTTCGTCTCTCCGGCCTCGAGATGAAGATGCGCCAGTACGAGCAAGGCGAAAAGTTCGTGCTCAAAGTGGAGCGGGAGGCGGGCTGGAGTGCTCTCGACAGGGTTTGGGACGGGCCCGATTCCCTTCCCAACCTGACCGAAATCAATGAGCCGATGTTATGGCTGAGCCGGGTGAGCTGAGCCGCTCGGTTCTGGAGCGGGTGTCAATTCCCGCCGTTCCGGTGGTTGTCGCTCTTTCGGGCGGGGCCGACAGCGCGGTGCTCGCCTGGGTTGCCGCCAAGGCCGACACCCGGGTGCGAGCTGTTTTTGTAGACCATTTGCTGCCTCACTCCGATGACCTCAAGAGTGCCGCCCAGGCCATTGCCGCACAGCTGGAGCTCGAGCTAGAAATCGTCGAAGCCCCGGTTGATCGTTCGAGCCCATCTTTCGAAGATTCAGCCCGCCGGGCGCGATATCGAGCATTGAGTGGCGCCGCCGGGTCGGATTTGATCCTTACCGGGCACACCGCCGACGACCAGGCAGAGACGGTGCTGAGCCACTTGTTGCGCGGTGCCGGTGCCCGGGGCCTGGCCGGGATTCCGGAAGAGCACGAAATGTTGGTGCGGCCCCTGCTGACGATCACCCGGGAAGAGACTCGTCTCCTCGCCGCCGAGCTCTCACTCCCGTTCTTCGATGATCCCGACAATCAGGCGCTCGATCTGCGGCGGAACCGGATCCGATCCCGGCTGATCCCGATGTTGGAAGCTGAGTTCAATCCCCGATTGCGGGCAGCACTGTCGCGGGTTGCAATTCTGAATCGGGCCGACGACGAAATCCTCGAAGCTCGAGCCGGCGAGGTGCCGATCAGATTCGATGGCGAGTGTGTGCGGGTGCCGGCCGCGCTTCTTCAGGCCGCGGTGTTGCCGGAGGCGATCGGTTCGAGAGCACTGCGCCGCGCTCTTGCCACCATCCGGGGGCCGCACGGTGGGTCCCATGACGAGATTCTCGGCCTGTTGGCAGTCGCCCGTGGTGAAGCCCGGGGCTTGCAGCTGGCCGGTGACTTGCGAGCCGAGCGGGAAGGGCCATGGTTGACCATTGCCCGCCCGGATCTCGAGCCGGTGGCTCCGATTCCGGTTTCGGTTCCCTTCTCCGCCGACTTCGACGTGTGGCATCTGATTGTCAGTGAGATGGAGCCGGAGCCAAGGGTTGCGGGAGGCGGCATTGTGGTGATGGACGCCGACCTGGTGGGTGAAGCCCTGGAGCTGAAACCGGCCGCCGGGCCGGGCCGGATCGACGTGGGCGTCGGCACAAAGACGGTAGCCGACGCACTGGGGGAGGCCGGAGTGCCCCGCCGGCTCCGCGCCCGGTGGCCGGTGCTGTGGCGGGGAGACCAGGTAGCAGGGATCCCCGGGGTTCGGACCGCGGTGTGGGCCCGAGCGATGGAAGCGACCACGCGCTACCTTGTTGTCTCCATGGAGCAGATCGCTGCTTCCTGAGGAGGCCGGGCACTGTTGGAAACCATCGGAAACGTCTTGATCAGTGAACAGCAGATTGACGACGCCATCGCCCGCATGGGTGCCGAGATATCTGCCGATTACGCTGGAGGCGAGCTGCTGATGGTCGGGATACTCAAAGGTGCCTTCATGACGATGGCCGACCTTGCCCGCGCCATAACCGTGCCCGTTCAATTCGATTTCATGGCGGTTTCGTCCTACGGAGATGCCACCAAGTCAACCGGAGTAGTGCGCATTCTCAAAGACCTCGATCAAGAGATCTCCAACCGCGATGTCCTCATTGTTGAGGACATCGTTGACACCGGGCTGACTATTCGCTACCTGCTCGAGAACCTGCGGGTTCGCAAAGCTGCTTCGATCGAGATCGCATCGATGTTGGTCAAAGAGGGCCTCCAGGAGACGCCAATCGAGGTCAAGTATCGTGGCTTCAACATCCCCCCGGATTTCGTCGTTGGGTACGGGCTTGACTACGCCGGGCTGTATCGCAACCTTCCATACATAGCGGTGTTGGATGAGGGCAACTTGCCATGACGTTTCAGATTGGCCTCCAGTTAGCCGATTCAGGTGCGTACGATGGAGAAGACTTGATCCCCCGAGGACGTCGGAAAGGCGTAGAGGCGGCGTAAGGAGATCGTGAACCGAACAGCCCGCAATTTCGTGATCTATCTGGTCGTGATTGTCGTCCTGGCGATCATGGTCCAGTCGGTTGTGGGCGGATCCACCTCGCGCGCCGAGCTCAGCTACACGGAGCTGCTGGCACAGATCGACCAGGGCAACGTCGCCGAGGTGACACTTTTCGCCGACTCCGACATCGCTCGTGGTGAGTTGAAGCAGCCGCTGGAAGACGAAACCGCCTTCAAGGTGTCATACCCGGCCGAATCCGAGGCCGCGCTCGATCAGCGTCTGCAGGAGGCCGGCGTGCCGGTGGAAGTTGACCCCGAGGGGACGACGATCCTCCAAATCATCTTCGGTCTGCTGCCGTGGATTCTCATCTTTGGCTTCATGATCTTCATTCTCATGCAGGCTCAGGGCGGCGGCAGCCGCGTGATGTCGTTCGGGAAAGCCAAAGTCAGGCAGGTGAGCAAGGAAACTCCCAAGGTCACCTTCGACGACGTGGCCGGGATCGACGAAGCGGTGGAGGAACTGCAGGAGATCAAGGATTTTCTACAGAACCCGCAGAAGTTCCGCCAAATTGGTGCCAAGATCCCCAAGGGTGTCTTGCTCTTCGGTCCGCCCGGGACCGGTAAGACGCTTCTCGCCCGTGCCGTCGCCGGGGAAGCCGGTGTGCCGTTCTTTTCGATCTCAGGTTCTGACTTCGTCGAAATGTTCGTCGGTGTGGGCGCCAGCCGGGTGCGCGATCTTTTCGAGCAGGCCAAGGCTCAGGCCCCGGCGATTGTGTTCATCGACGAGATCGACGCCGTCGGGCGTCACCGCGGAGCCGGCCTCGGCGGTGGCCACGATGAGCGGGAACAAACTCTCAACCAGCTGCTGGTGGAAATGGACGGATTCGACGCCAACCTGGGTGTCATCCTTCTTGCCGGCACCAACCGGCCGGACATTCTCGATCCGGCGTTGCTCCGCCCTGGGCGCTTCGACCGCCAGATCATCGTCGACCGGCCTGATCTCAACGGCCGCATCGCGATCCTCAAGGTCCATTCCAAAGGCAAGCCATTGGCGGACGAGATCGAACTAGAGGTCCTGGCGCGGCAAACGCCGGGGTTCACCGGGGCCGACCTTGCCAACCTGATCAACGAGGCCGCCATTCTGGCCGCCCGCCATGGCAAGAAGATCATCGGCATGGAGGAGCTCGAAGAGTCGATCAGCCGGGTGATTGCCGGGCCGGAGCGCAAGAGCAGGCTGATAAGCGAAGATGAAAAGCTGGTCATTGCTTACCACGAAGGCGGGCACGCCCTGGTGGGTCACGCGATTCCCAACGGGGATCCGATCCATAAAGTGACGATCATTCCCCGCGGGATGACGCTGGGCCATACCCTTGCCCTTCCAACCGAAGACCGCTATATCACCCGTCGCAGCGAAATGGTCGACCGGCTGGCGATGATGTTGGGCGGGCGCACTGCCGAAGAGCTGGTCTTCTCTGATCCCAGCACCGGTGCTGCCGACGACATTGAAAAGGCAACCGACCTCGCCCGCAAGATGGTCATGGAATACGGCATGTCCGATGAGTTGGGACCGATGAAGTACGGAACCGGTCAGGGTGAGGTGTTCCTTGGGAAGGACTACGCCCAGCATATGGACTACTCCGATGAGCTTGCCTCGCTCATCGACACCGAAGTGCGCAAGCTCATCACCCAGGCTCACGACGAGGCCCGGGACATACTCACCCACCATCGCGACGTGCTGGATCGCTTGGCCAAGGAGCTAATGGACAAGGAGTCACTTGATTCCGAGGAGGTCGCTGCGGTCTTTGCCCCCGTCAGGAAGTGGGTTTTCTCGACCAACGGCTCAGGCCGAATTGTTCCGCCCACCGATCTCGCTGAGCCGGAAGCACACGGGTCGGGTTCCGGCGACGACGGCATCGCGGCGGCATCCTCCGATGATGGTGGCCCCTGAGCTGGTTCGGAGCTGACAGGCCTCTCTGGGATGGGTCCGCCACGTTGATCATGGGAGTGCTCAACGTCACGCCCGACTCGTTCTCCGATGGGGGGCAGTTCGAGAACGTCGATGCCGCCATCAGCCACGGCGCCATGCTCTTCGAGCAGGGGGCCGGCCTCATCGATGTTGGAGGAGAATCCACGCGGCCCGGTGCGGGCTCTGTTGAGCCTGAGGAAGAAGGAGACCGGGTGCTTCCCGTCATTGCCGCTCTGGCCTCACGCGGCGTGCCGACGTCGGTTGATACCACCAGGGCAATCGTGGCCCGGGCCGCGTTGCAGGCCGGCGCCGGGGTAGTCAACGATGTCTCGGCATTGCGCGACCCTGATATGGCCCCCGCAGTAGCCGAAACGGGGGCCGGGTTGGTCCTCATGCACATGCAGGGTGAGCCGCGAACGATGCAGGAACAGCCTCGCTACGGGGATGTTGTGGCTGAGGTAACCCGGTTCTTGGTTGAAAGGGCGGCGATTGCTGAGAAAGAGGGGATCCGTAGAGACCGGATCGCCATCGATCCTGGCATCGGATTCGGAAAAACCTTCGAACACAACCTCGAATTGCTGCGCAACCTCCATTTTCTGGTAGAAACCGGGTATCCGGTCGTAATCGGCACCTCCCGAAAGACTTTTTTAGGACGTATTTTGGGAGAAAACGTTCCCCCGGCGAAGCGTGACGCAGCCACCGGCGCTACGGTAGCCCTGGCGATCGAGCAAGGGGTTGCCGCAGTGCGAGTACACAACGTGGCTATGGCCGCGCAGATAGCGCGAACGACAGAGGCGATTCTCGGGAGAGGCCGCTAGTGGGCGGCCTGGAACCCAGAGGCTTCATATGGGTAATCGCCCGACGCCTGGCATTGTCCGAACGGGTCGGCGGTCAAGGCCTCCAGCACCGCAGGGTGCGGCGCACCGAAGAGATCGACTGGTTGCTCGAAAACGACTTCACCGACGTGCTTTCGCTGTTGGAGACCAATCAGAACATCGCTGCCTACCGCGAAGCAGGCCTGCGGGCCCATCATCTACCGTTGCCGATTGAGTATGACGATGACGAGGCGGAGCGAGTGTTCGTCGCGTTAGAACAGATCCTTTCCGCCCCCAACTGCTCACTGCTGGTTCATCGCGACCTCATGGACGACACCCTGGTGGGGTTCATGGGCGGATACCTTCTCCGCTCCGGGCTCATCCAGGACCCGATCATGGCGACTGCCGCAATCCAGGAGATTGCCGGGCGCCCGCTGGGGCCCGAGGGTCGTAGGTTGGTGACCTCCTTCCTGGAATGAAGCGTTACTGGCTTTCTTGGCTCCGGCCTCGCCACCACGCCGCCATCGGGTTCGGATCCAACATGGGAGATCGCCAAGCCCATCTCAATCGCGGCCTCGAGGCGCTGGCCGCCCGCCAGGGTCTCGTGGCGGTCTCATCGCTATACGAAACGGCACCAATTGGGCCCGTCCCGCAGCAAGACTTCCTCAATGCGGTGGCCGTAATCAAGACCCGGACCCATCCGGATACGTTGCTCGATCTCTTGCATTCGATTGAGAATGACGCCGGACGGGTCCGTGAGGAGAACTGGGGGGCGCGAACGCTGGACCTCGACCTGCTCCTCTATGAAGGGGTCGAAATCCACGGTCATCGTCACCTCACACTCCCTCATCCGGAGCTCCACAAGCGGCGGTTCGTTCTCGAGCCGCTCCTGGAGGCCTGGCCTGAAGCCCTGCTTCCCGATGGCGAGCCCGTCGCCCCGCTGCTCGACGCGGTGGCGGACCAGCAGGTGAGGCTCATCGGGTCCTGGGACGTGGATCTAACCCGCCATTCATGGTGAGCGTGTCCCCGACCCGGTCGTGGCAGGATTCTCGTGTGAG
>JAUXLW010000078.1 GCA_030623545.1 Acidimicrobiia bacterium
AACTCGTCGGCCACCTCGATCATCGGTCCAAGTGTCCTCACCGGCGCATCAGATGTGTTGTCGACAAAAACGACCGCGTGGGGATTGCCCAGGCTCATCGGGCGCACTTCGGTGCCGGCCACCGTGATTAGGGCCTCGTCCGGCGCCTGCGAGCGACCCAGCATGGCACGCACCCGTCCCGACTCCTTCACCTCCACCGGGTGGTCCCCAAGGTCAGTCACAACAGTGAATGAACGATCCTCAGTCCACCCCTGATCGTATGCGAAGCGGGCAACACAGCGGAGGCCGTTGCCACACATCTCGGCACGGCTCCCGTCGGCGTTCCAATACTCCATCCGCACCCGCCCCGATTCGAGCCGGGAAACAACCAGCACCCCGTCGGCGCCTATCCCTTGCCTACCGTCGCACCACTGCGCGACCTGATCGGGTTTGGGAGTCACGTCGACCAGCACGATGAAGTCGTTGCCGAGACCCTCCATCTTTACGAAATCCATGCCATCAACTCTCGTTCGACCCGCTCAGTGAGCACCGCGGGGTCAGGATCCCACTCGAGCCAGTGAATCCGCGGGTCGCGCCTGAAGAAGGTTCGCTGGCTCGCGGCGACTGCAAGAGTGGCGGCCTCGACCGCCTTGCGTCCATCTGCAACGCTGACACGGCCATCGACCACGCCGAGCAGCTCCTTGTAGCCGACAGCCTGCGACGCGGCACGCCCCAACCTGGGGGCAAGAACTCGCACTTCCTCCAACAGGCCGTCGTCGAACATGGCAATCAACCGGGCTGCGACGCGCTGCTCGAGGGCGTCGCCCGAATCGAGCCCTACCGCATGGAAGGGAAGCAGCGGACGATACTCCCGGACCGCCCGGGCCTTGGCTGTGGCGGCGCGGGCCGAAGGAGTCAACCCGGTGACGTCATACACCTCCACAGCTCGCACCACCCGTCGGGGGTTGTCGAGGTCGAGATGGGCACCGGCGTCTGGATCGACCTCCAACAGACGTGCCCGAATTGTCTCGAGGGGTTGGGCTTCGAGTTGTCGACGATGGTCGGGGTCGCGGGCCGGGAACTCGAGCGGATCAACGATGGCACGAAAGGCAAGCCCGGTACCGCCCACCAGCAGCATGGGCACCGAGCCTTGCTCTATCACCTGACGGCCGATTCTCTGTGCGTCCGCCACAGTGAAGTCCTCTTCCGGCTCCACCACGTCGACTAGATGATGCCGCACCCGGGCCCGCTCCTCCACGCTCGGCTTGGCAGTTCCGATATCCATACCCTGATACACCTGCATCGAATCAACCGAGATGATTTCCGCCCCATATTTCTCTGCCAGCCGCATGGCGATCTCGCTCTTGCCTGAGGCAGTGGGGCCGAGCAAGGCCAGGAGGCTCAGGCCGGTTCTCCCAGGAGGAAGTAAGGCGTTGCCTCCACCAGGCGGGCATCGGCAAAAGATCCCGCGGGCTGCTCCGTCTTCAAGTGAACCAGCTTGTTGGTACGGGTCCTTCCCGATTTGCGCTCCGGATCCTTCTTGGAGGGCCCGTCGATCAGGAGCTCAACGGTTTGACCAATCAACGCCCGGTTGGTCTCCAGCCCGATCGAGTGCTGAAGCTCGCCGAGGCGTTGGTAACGGTCGTGGACCACATCTTTGTCGATGAAATCATCGACAAGCTCCGCGGCGGCCGTTCCCGGCCGAGGCGAGTAAATGAATGTGAAGGCCGAGTCGAATCTAGCTTGCTCGACAACGTCGAGCGTGTGCTGAAAATCTTCCTCGGTCTCGCCGGGGAATCCGACGATGATGTCGGTGGACAGGGCAAGGTTGGGTATGAGCCTGCGGGCAAGTTCCACCTTGGCGAGAAATCGCTCGGCGTTATATCCGCGGTGCATTGCGGCGAGGATGCGGTCGCTGCCGGATTGGAGGGGCAGGTGGAGCTGTTCGCACACGGCCGGCGTTTCAGCCATGGCCACCGCCACATCCTCTCGAAAGTCCTTGGGATGCGGGCTCGTGTATCGAATCCGCTCAATTCCCTCGACCGCTCCCACCTGCCGCAGTAATTCGGCAAACAGTGTCTTGTGGCCGTTGAGCTCGAGATCCCGTCCATAGCTGTTGACGTTCTGTCCGAGCAGAGTCACCTCGACCACGCCGTCGGCGCTCAGGCTCTCCACTTCTCGAACAATGTCTCCCGGGCGGCGGCTGATTTCGCCTCCCCGCACCGCAGGAACGATGCAGAACGTACAGGCGTTATTGCAGCCGATCATGATGGTGACCCAGGCACTGTGAGCAACGTCGCGCTTGACGGGTACCACCGCCACCTCCGTGCTTTCCTCGAGGATCTCCATGACGGGGCCCCACTCCTCGGCGTAGTCCAACAGTGATACGACCCTGTCGAAGTTGTGAGTGCCAAACACAACGTCCACCCACGGAGCACGCTCCTGGATGATGTCCTCGTCCTTTTGCGCCAGGCAGCCGCCGACGGCAATCAGCATGCCCGGCCGCTGGTCCTTCGCTTTCTTGAGCATCCCCAGCGTGCCGTAGAGCTTCTGGTCGGCGTTCTCCCTGATGCAACAAGTGTTGAGGACCACCAGGTCGGCGTTCTCGGGCTCGGCGATTCGCTTCATGCCATCGGCCTCGAGCAGGCCGGCAATGCCTTCACTGTCGTGGACATTCATCTGGCATCCGAATGTGCGGATCGCATAGGTGCGGCCGGAGCGTGTTGGGCGTCGTCGCTCCCTGACCCGTGGCTCGTCAAGCTGGATCAGCGACATCGGGGGGCGTCTCACCGAGCGGACGAGGTGGATCTGAGCTCACGGATGACCGTGACCTGGATCTGACCCGGATATTGCAGCTCTTCCTCCAGCCGCTTGGCGACACGGCGCGCCAGATCGCTTGACTCCAGATCGGTGATCTTGCCAGGGTCCACCACCACCCGTACCTCGCGCCCGGCCTGCATCGCGAACACACGGTCGACGCCGTCAAACCCGGCGGCCAACTCTTCAATCCGCTCCAGCCGCCGCACATACGATTCAAGGGTCTCGCGGCGGGCACCGGGCCGGGAAGCGGACACCGCGTCGGCAGCCTGGGTGAGAGTCGCAAGCAGCGTCCGCGGCTCAACTTCGTTGTGGTGCGCCTCAATGGCATGCACGATGGCCGGATCCTCACCGAAGCGTCGTGCTATCTCTGCCCCGATGAGGGCGTGAGATCCATCAACCTCGTGGCTAACGGCCTTGCCCACGTCGTGCAACAGAGCCGCTCGCTTGGCTTCGGTGGCGTCGACCCCGAGCTCGGCCGCCAGCATCCCCGCCAGATGGGCGGCCTCAACCGAATGGCCAAGGACGTTCTGTCCGTAGGAGGTCCGGTACTTGAGGCGTCCCAGGAGCGTGACCAGTTCGACATGCAATCGGGCCACACCCACCTCGAGCAGCGCCCATTCACCGGCGTCGCGGATGCTCTGCTCTACCTCAGATTGCGCCTTGGCATGCGCCTCCTCGATGGAGCCAGGATGGATCCGCCCGTCCACCACCAGGTTCTGCAGGGCAATCCTGGCGGTTTCTCGCCGAATGGGGTCGAAGGTCGACAATGTCACCGACTCCGGAGTGTCGTCAACAATCAGGTCGACTCCCGTGATCGCCTCGAAGGATTTGATGTTGCGGCCGTCCCGGCCGATTATCCGACCCTTCATGTCATCGGAGGCCAGATGAACCACCGACACGGTGGAATCCGAAGTTACTTCGGATGCCATCCGTTGAATCGCCGAAATGAGAATACGTCGGGCCCGTCGATCTGATTCCTCGCGCGCCTTCAGCTCAAGCTCTCGCACCAGGACCATTGCATCGCGCCGGGCCTCATCCTCCACTTTGGCTAGCAAGACCTCCTTGGCGGCCTGGCTGTCGTAGTCCGCCACTTGCTCGAGTTCCCGGCGGGCTTGCCCGAGCAACTCGCTGGTTTGCTCCTTCAGATCCGCTACCTCAACTTCGCGAGCCTGGACGTTCTGGTCACGCTGGACGAGATTGGCCTCTCGCTGCTCGAGAGTTTCCTCCCGGCGGGCGATTCGCTCCTCGGCGGCTGCCACATCTACCCGCCTGGATTCCAGGCTGTGATCCTCAGCCTCTCGATACGACGTCGCCTTCTCGATCGCCCGAGCTTCCGCCTCGTGCATTGTCCTCTCTGCCTTGGACAACAGCGAGTCGCTACGGCGGCCCCCGGTGCGCAGTAACGCCATCGTCAGCCCGACGCCTACTCCGATCACCAGGGCAATGGTGGCTGCGAGCCATTCCATGCTGTCTCCGTTCCCGGAGAGCCAAACGCGCGCATGCCGAGCTACCGCTCGGCACACATAACGCGAGAAGCACGCTCGGATTGGTAACGCTACGTCAGCGTTTAGGCCCCAGCGTGCTCGTATTCATTTGCAGTTGACTCTCTTAGTTTTCGCGAGTTTTTAGTGTGCTATTCGAATCTGACCCCACGTGTCAAGTGACGGGACGGGCCATCTAATCCTCGACCAGCTCGACTTCTTCGGCCTCAGCCTCGTCTGTGGCCCCGGCGTCGGTAGCGCCTCCTTCGACGCTCTCCTCCCCGGTGCCCAACCCGACCGCGTCGAGGACCCGAGCCTCGAGTTGTATCGCCACCTCCGGGTTCTCACGAAGGAACAGCTTGGCTTTCTCACGACCCTGGCCCAGCTGATCGCCATCGAACGTGTACCAGGCGCCGCTCTTGCGAACGATGTCATGCTCAACCGCCACGTCCACGAGACTGCCCTCTCGCGAGATCCCTTCACCAAACATGATGTCGAACTCGGCGATCTTGAAAGGAGGCGCCACTTTGTTCTTGGCGATCTTGGCCCTGACCCGATTTCCGGTGAATGAGGTGCCGTCCTTGATCGATTCGATGCGCCGGATGTCGATACGGACCGACGAATAGAACTTGAGGGCCCGACCACCAGGCGTCGTCTCAGGAGAGCCAAACATGACACCGATCTTCTCCCGCAACTGGTTGATGAAGATGGCCGTGGTGTCGGAGCGGTTGATGGTGCCGGCCAGCTTGCGCAGCGCCTGTGACATGAGACGGGCTTGCAGACCAACGTGGCTCTGACCCATCTCCCCTTCGAGCTCGACACGGGGAACGAGAGCGGCCACCGAGTCGATGACCACGACATCGAGGGCACCTGAGCGGATCAGCATGTCGGTGATTTCGAGCGCCTGTTCGCCGGTGTCCGGCTGAGAGATGAAGAGCTCATCGACGTCGACACCGAGAGCTTTGGCGTATATCGGATCCAGTGCATGCTCTGCGTCTATAAACGCGGCGATTCCCCCGTTGCGTTGTGCCTCGGCCACCACATGGAGCGCCAATGTGGTTTTTCCGCTCGCTTCCGGGCCGAATATCTCGACAATCCGACCCCGGGGCACTCCCCCGATTCCCAGTGCCAGGTCGAGGGACAGCGCGCCGGTGGGAATGGCGGCGACATTACGCACGTGGCTTTCACCCAGTTTCATTATGGCGCCGGTCCCGAATTGCTTCTCAATCTGGGACAATGCCATGTCGAGGGCTCCGTCTCGCTCCACTTTCAACCCTTCCTTTGTTGACTCATCGCAATGTACCTGTCGCCTGTGACAAACTACACGGGGCGAACTACAGAGCTGTAAGTCTATCTTCCTGGACGCCGCCACGCTACCCGAACGTGTGTTCGATAGCAATCACCTCTCCACGGCGGGGGAGCAGCTGGGTCTGGGACTCAGGTCACTTCGGAAGTCGGCCCGGTTTCGTGGCGGACGGTCCCAGTCCCCACCGTGTCGCGATCAGGGTGGAAGTACCACACGATGCCGGCAGCGACCACGAGGACACCGGCCGCCACCCACATCGACACCTGCATACCGTCTGTGAACGCTTGGGCGGCCGCGTCGGCAAGGGCCCGGCCGACCTCGCCGCCCAACTGTCCTGCCACCTGGATCGCCGCGCCGATGGAGTCTTCTGCTGCCGCCGCCGCTTGGGCAGGAAGGCCGTCGGTGACGTCACCGAGCCCGTTTCGATATCCCACGGACAGCAGCGAGCCGAGCAAAGCAATACCCACCGCGCCCCCCACCTCGCGAGTGGTGTCGTTGACGGCCGAGCCGACGCCGGCCTTGGTGCGCGGCAACGACGACACGATCGCCTCTGTGGAGGGAGGCATCAAGAACGCCAGGCCGGACGCGATGAGGATGATGGCAATGACCACCAACCCGTAGTGAGTGCCAGGACTCACAAGGCCCAATCCTGTCATTCCGAGCGCGGAAACCAGCAGCCCG
>JAUXLW010000072.1 GCA_030623545.1 Acidimicrobiia bacterium
AGGCGCAAGGACGAGGACTACTGAGGGCTCCCCCGCCGGCTCAGCTCGATACGACGTCGGCAAAACCAGGGCCCCGGGGGTGATCCAACTGGTCCATCGTGCACTCGGCGGCGTCTTTGTCGGGGCGCCACCGCTCGAGCCTGGTGGCATGCCGAAACCGGCTTTCGGTTAGCTGGTCGTAGCTCACCTGCACCACCACGCCCGGCCGAACCGGTGTCCAGGAGAGGTCCTTGCCTGCCGACCAGCGGCTTTTGGCCCCCGGCATCCGCGCCTCGAACCCGAAAGACTCGTCGGACCGCAGCTGTTCGAACTGCTTCAACAGCTCCACCCGATCATGATCGGAAAAGCCCGAACAGTGGCCAATGAAGTGCAGCTCACCATCGGCGTTGAACAAACCCAGGAGGAGTGAGCCGATCTTGCCGCCGTCCTTGTGCTCCCGATACCCCCCGACGACGCAATCGACGCTACGCCGGTGCTTCCACTTGATCATCTCCCGCTTGCCCTCGACGTAGGGACCGTCGAGCTTCTTGCAGACGATCCCGTCGCACCCGGCAGCTTCAAAATCATCGAACCAGCGGACCGCGACATCGAAGTCCTCCGTGGAGGGGGTGAGGTGCCACGGGCCCCCCAGGTCGGCAAACAGCTTCTCGATGTGCTTACGCCGCTCGGCAAATGGCTCGGAACGAAGATCCTTGCCTTTGAGTGCCAGGAGATCGAAGCCGATCAGGCTGGCCGGGGTCTCCTCCGCCAGAAGATTGATTCGGCTCTCGGCGGGATGGATACGTAGTTGCAGTGCGTCGAAGCTCGTCCGATCGTCTCTCACCACCAGCACTTCCCCGTCGACGACGGTTCCCGAGGGCAACTGTGCCAGGGCCGGTGCCAGCTCCGGGAAGTAACGCAAAAGGGGCTTCTGGTTCCTACTGTCGAGCCGCACATCGTCGCTCCAGGCGACGGCTCGGAACCCGTCCCACTTGGGCTCGTACCTCCACCCGGGGGGCTCGGGAGGCTTCTCCTTGACCCGGGCCTCCATGGTGGCGATGGGGGGTTCAAAGGGCCATTTGCTCATGCATCTCACCTTACCGGCGCGACCGACGGCGCCATGCGGAATAATCAACACATGCGCTACGAAGTGATCTCCCATACAGCCGACACGGGCATCATCGCCTACGGAGTCACGCCCGAGGAACTGTTTGAAAACACCGCCTGGGGAATGTTCGACCTCATGTTCGACCTGGCCCAACTCACGCCCGTCCACGACGTGCCGGTGATGGCAACCGGCGACGGCGTTGAGGACCTCCTCGTGAACTGGCTTTCGGAGCTGCTGTTTCATGCCGAGAACCTCGACCTGGCGCTGTGCTACTTCACCGTCGATCGTCTCGAGGAGGGAGGCGTGCAAGGCTCAGCAGGTGGAGTGCCCGTCGACGACGTGGTGCTGCGCGGGCCTCCGATCAAAGCGGTCACCTATCACGAGCTGTCGGTGACGGAGAATCCCGACGGCTGGTGGGCGCGTCTGATATTCGACGTGTGACAGAATTCCGATATGGAGTGGAAACGGGTCGCCAACTCGACCTGGGAGATCGAGCCCCACGACGGCATGCTGGTGCCCGGGCGAATATACGCTTCGGCAGCTCTCTTCGAGAAGGCAATGTCGGATCGCGCCTCGCAGCAGGTGATCAACGTTGCCCATTTTCCGGGCATCGTTGAGGCCTCGATGGCCATGCCCGACATACATTGGGGTTACGGGTTTCCAATCGGCGGGGTGGCCGCCACCGACATCGCGGATGGAGGTGTGGTGTCGCCGGGCGGGGTCGGGTTCGATATCTGCTGCGGAGTCCGCCTGCTCGGCTCATCCTTTCAGCTTGCCGACTGGGAGGCGCGCCGCGACCGGATCATGGCGGAACTCGACCGGCGCATCCCCCGCGGCCTCGGAAAAGGCGCCATCGCCGGCCGGGCTCTCCTCTCCGACGTGCTGGAACGAGGGGCGGCCGCCGCCGTGGCAGTGGGTCTGGGAGGACCCGACGACCTCCAGCGGTGTGAAGAGCTCGGCACCTCCAGTGGGGCCGACCCGGGAGCCATCAGCGACCGGGCGCTGCGCCGGGGTGGGACGCAGCTCGGATCCCTGGGTGCCGGCAATCACTTTCTGGAAGTGCAGTTGGTCGACCGTGTTTTCGACTCGAAGGCAGCGACGGCTTTCGGGCTGGCCGAGGGCATGGTCTGCGTGATGATCCATTGTGGGAGTCGGGGGCTGGGCCACCAGACTTGCACCGATCAGCTCCAGGTCATGGGGCCGGCCATGGCCCGCCACCAGATCACAGTTCCGGACCGCCAACTGGCGTGCGTGCCGGTGGACTCCGCCGAAGGCAGGCGCTACCTGGGCGCTATGGGGGCCGCCGCTAACTTCGCGTGGGCCAACCGTCACATACTGGCCCACGAGACCCGGTTGGCTTTCGGCCGCGCGTTCCAGATCAGCCGGGAGAGGACCGGCATGCACCCGATCTACGACGTCGCCCACAACCTGGCCAAGATCGAAGCCCACGAGGTTGCAGGATCGATCCGCAACCTGTGCGTCCATCGCAAGGGGGCCACCCGGGCGTTCGGGCCCGGCCATCCCGACCTGCCTCGTGACCTGGCTGAGGTCGGTCAGCCGGTTCTAGTCCCCGGTTCGATGGGCACGGCCTCATGGGTGCTGCGAGGTACCGAGCGCAACCCGGCCTTCTCATCTGCCGCCCACGGCGCGGGGCGGGTGATGAGTCGAAAAGGCGCCAAGAAACACCAAACCGGAGCCAGCGTTCAAGAGGAGCTCGAATCCGCCGGAATAGCCGTACGGCCCGGATCGGTGACGTTGCTTTCCGAAGAGGCCCCATACGCGTACAAGGACGTGGACGAGGTAGTCGACGCGTGCGAGGCAGCCAACCTGGGCGAAAAGGTTGCACGGCTGGTTCCGCTGGGGGTAGTGAAGGGCTAAGAGGGTGGTCGGGGGACTGGCTCCGTCTGCCCTGTAGCATGCTCTCGAGAAGCGATGCAGGAACGGGCTCACACTTCAGGGGAGCTAGCTGGAAGCCGATGTTGGAATGATGCCGCGCCGAGCAATTCATTTGCGCTGGAACTACGTCGAAGATCACCCCTGGCTCTTCGGCGGGTTACTGCTTGCCTTCGGCGGCGCCCTGGGGGCAACGATCGCCTTGTTGGAAGATCCACTCCGGGGAATACTGGCAGGAGCACTTCCCATAATCTTCGCGGTCAGCGTTTGGGCTATCACTAATAGAGCAAGCTACCGGCTCCGCCACCCCGATACCCTCCCCGGGGAACGAATGCCCATCAGCCAGGGCGCTCCGGCTACCACCGCGGGCGATCCGTTCGCCGATCCTCAGCCACTGCCGGCGTCCGCCGGGCATGCGAACGAGAGCTCCGCCGGCAAGAAGAGACTGGCTCGTTTCCGCAAAAAGAAGTCGGACGCCGCCTGACTCTCGGCCTCACCGGACGCGGCCTCTCCCGGTCGTGTAGCAGCGAGCTCCGAGCCGGCACCCAACTTATTTCATTCACCTGACAGTCTCCGAACACCCGCTTGCGACCTTGACACTGCTTCGAGCGAAAGGAGTGCCATGTCGAAACGATTGATGGTGATGTTGGCCGTAGTTCTCACGGTCGTAGTTGGAAGCGCAGTGGCGTGGGCGCAGGAAACTGATCGCCCAGGAAAGGCGGAGAGGGTTTTGGCCGGTAAGGGCTTCCTCAACGCCTCCGGCAGCGGATCTGCCCAGCTCGAGATGAGAGGTGTGCTCAGGATGGCGGCCGACGGTGGTGTTGTGATCGTCGACATTGCCGGCGACGCTCGGGTTCGGATCGGCTCCGCCGCCCGGTCTGGCGACGAGGCCGAGGCGCTCGCGAGCCGGCCCACCTATGAGCTAACCGACTTTCAGGGTGGGATCAGGGTGGTCGGGTCCCACTTCACCGTCGAAGTCGCAGGCTTCACGGCGTTCCAGGCCCGGGGTGGAGGTAAGGCTGAGCTGGTCGGTGAAGGCGTTTGGAAGACCCGCAACAATCGGGGCTTCTGGAGCGAAGCCGGGGTGACGCTCGGCTTCGAAAGCGAGGGACACTAGAGCGAGCCAAAGACGTGGGTGGTCCACATCTTGCCTTCATCGGTGATCCACACACCTATGCCAATGTGGGTGAAGCCGGGGTCGACCATATTGGCGTAGTGACCGGGGCTGGCCACCAAAGCATTGAATATCGAGCTCACGCTTGGGCCGTAACCGACGTTTTCTCCCAGGTAGGTCCACGGGTCGAAGAGGGCGGTGAATTCGCTGTGGGCCAGCGTGTCGGTGTCACCCATGACCTTCGCCCAGTCGCGGGCGTAGGATTTGAAACCGCTGTCGACTATGAGAGCCGGCAGGCCTTCACCGGCCCGCAGGTCGTTGACACGTGACACAAAGTCCGACTCGCTCGCCGGGGAGAAGCTCCCCCCACCGGCGACGGTGGTGGTTGTGGTCGGCGCAAGAGTCGTGGTCGTAGTGGGAGCCAGAGTCGAGGTCGTTGTCGGCGCGACGGTTGTGGTGGTCGGTGGAGCCGCCGTGGTCGTCGTCGAGTTCAGGGTCGTCGTGGTCGGCGATGAGAACGTGGTAGTGGCCGTTCCCTCAGTGCTTGTGAGTCGGCCCGGGTCCGGCAAGCCGAGATCGGAGGTATCAATCAGGGTTACGATCCCCGAGGATGGCGCCGAAGCTTCGATATCCGGTAGATCGGCTTCGATGGGCACCCCAGCCCAGATCCGGCTTGGAGAAGCATCGACCTCAGGCCCGGGGGCGGTCCCCGTCACGGCCACGGCAGCCCCTGCCAGGATGGCGACCACGACGAGTGAAGACAGTATGACCCCGGCGCGACTGTTCACAGTTCCTCTCAATCAGAGGAAATATCCATCGTCACTTTGGGTGTTCTTCTTAAACGCTTAGTGTATCGGAGGGATAACTGTCGCTGTGGCGACAATCCTCGGCTCCTGCTCCGACTTACGGCGTTAAATCGACGACAATCAAGGATCAGAGATGAATAAACGTGGACCACTTATCGCAATAGGAGTCGCCGCCGGTGTAATAACCCTGGTAGTCGTCGCGAGCACGCTGTCTGGCGGCTCCGGCGGGACCGCTGCCGACGGCCCGCCGATCCAGCAGCCCGCCTCCCCTTTTGGTGACTCGCCCGTCGAGCCCGGCGACGTTCAGCAGCTCACACCCGAGCTCGCCTCAGTTAGCAGGGACTGGATCACCGACTTCTCCAAAACCACGATTGACTTCGATGAGCTGGTTATCGGCATTAGAGGCCGCGACCGCATCCGCCCCATCGACGACCCTCAGTTCGAGACTATCGCCGAAATCGGGGACTTCGTGGCCGATCAGGAGCCAGGGTTGGCCTTTGAACCGGATGGCGACGCTCGCTTCTACCCACTCTCCATCCTCACCGCTCATGAGATCGTCAACGATGTCGTCGGCGGTCGTCCCGTCGCAGTGACCTACTGCCCATTGTGCAACAGTGCCATCGTCTTCGACAGCAACGTGGACGGCCGGGTCCTCCGCTTCGGCGTCTCCGGCCTGCTCCGCAACAGCGACCTGGTCATGTGGGACAACGCCACAGAGTCCCTGTGGCAACAGCTCACCGGCGAAGGACTCGTTGGTGACTTCGCCGGCGCCCAGTTGACCTTCCTGCCATCGTCGATCAAGAGCTACGGCGACTTCAAAGACCAGAATCCCGAGGGCATAGTCCTCGGCCGAGACCAGGGCTTCGGATTCACCTATGGATTCAATTCATATCTTGGTTACACAGGTGGAGCGGGCCCCTATGAGCCCTTTGCCCCTGATGAGATCGATCCTCGCTATCCGGCTCTGGAGCGGGTGATCAACGTGACGATTGGTGACGTGGCCAAGGCCTACCCGTTCAGCATCGCCAGTGAGGAACGTGCCATCAACGACACGGTGAACGGGACCGATGTGGTGATCTTCGCCGGCGGCGACACGGTCGACAACCTCGATACCCGGGTCATCCGCGAGGGCAAGACCATCGGCACAGGGATCGCCTTCAACCGGCGCGTCAACGGCGAGACATTGACATTCCAACCTCACGACGGACTGACATTTGAGGACGTCGAGACGGGTTCGATCTGGAACCTCAACGGCATCGCCATCGACGGCCCCATGACCGGTGCCAGCCTGGAGCAGGTGGTGCACGGCAACGAGTTCTGGTTCGCCTGGGCCGCCTTCAACCAGGGTGCCGACGTCTACACAGGTCAGCTCTAGAGGCTCCCGTCAAACGAAAGAGCGGGACCGCTATCGGTCCCGCTCTTTCTTGTGGAGAACCTCTCCCAAAAGGTGATGCTCAGGCTGCTCCCGGGATTATCAACCCTCCAGGGTGAGGGGGGCGTGCATGCCGGCCTCGTAGTGGCCGGGCAGCATGCAAGCCATCAAGTCGAAGTCGGCATCGTGGTCGAAGGTGACTGTGATGGTGCCGGTCTCACCGGGTGCTACCAGCAGTATCAC
>JAUXLW010000239.1 GCA_030623545.1 Acidimicrobiia bacterium
CAAATACTCGAACCGAACGACGACGGAAAGCTCCAAGTGACAAACCTCATTCGCACGATGACTGCCCTATTGGCCCTGGTGCTGGCAACCTCAGCCTGCGCCATTGCAAGCGAAGAAACCAGAGACCCCAACGCCGGTGTCCCCCAGGTTGCCGGCGTCTGTGCTCCTGCGGTCCCGGACTGCGAGGACACCATTGTCGTCGATCAGGGCGACCCGACCGATGAGGACCTCTTTACCGACGATGAGCCACGAGATGGCGTCACCCCGCCCGGCGTGTCAGGGGTACTGGTCGGTGGTGGGCTGACTGTTCCCGAAGCGCTGGCCACCGATGCCACCGGCGTCATTGCCGTCCAAGGTTTCTACTTGGACGATGGTTCCGGGCCCCGTCTTTGCGAAGCTCTCGCCGAATCGTTTCCGCCGCAGTGTGGAGGTGCCAGCCTCGCCCTCGGGGAAGTTGGCGATCTCGATCTGGGTCAGCTTGAGAGCAACCAAGGGACCACATGGTCGGATGACTACATCGTGATTCTCGGCGAACTCGCCGACGGAGTTCTGACGCCGACACCGACTTCGATCTGACAACTCCTGTGCTCTGCCACCGCCCGCCTGGCGATACTGACGGGTGGGTAGTGTCCGCATTCTCGACATCACGCAACGGGGGTAGTCCATGAGCACGACGACCTTGATTCTCGGAGGGGGATGGGGAGGGCTGACCGCGGCCCATCACCTGCGTGGCCTGGTCTCTTCCGACCATCGGATCGTGGTGGTCGAGAGAGGCGCAAAGTTCTCTCTCGGGGTGTCCAACCTGAATCTCATGGTTGGCAAGCGGGATTCGGTGGAGCAGATCCAACGGGACATGGAGAAATTGAAGCGTCCGGGGATCGAGTGGGTCCACTCCGAGATTCACAGCGTGGACCCGCGAGAACGCACCGTCGAGACGAGCTCCGGGAGGTTGACGGGCGACTACATGGTGCTGGCGCTGGGCGCCGAGCTCGCACCTGATTCGATTCCGGGCTTCGAGGAGGCGGCCCACAATCTGTATGACGCCGAAGGTGCGGTAGCGATCCAAGATCAACTCAAAGGCTTCGAAGGCGGCAAGATCGTTGTCCTGGTGGCAGGAGCCCCCTTCCGCTGCCCGGCCGCGCCATACGAGGCGGCGTTCCTGGTCGAGGCCTGGACGAGGGAACACGGTATTCGAGACCAGGTTGAAGTCGACCTCTACACCCCCGAATCAATACCGATGGCAGTGGCAGGCCCGGCGGTCGGCGAGGCACTCAGTGCATTCATGGATGACCGAGCAATCGGCCACCATTTCGGCCACCAGGTGACGCAAATCGACCCGGCATCCCGCACGCTGTGGTTTGGAGAATCCGAAGTGCCATTCGACCTCCTCATTGGAGTACCACCACACCGGCCCCCCGGCATGCTGGCGAACGCGGGACTGACCGACGCCAGTGGGTACGTGCCGGTTCATCCTCAAACTCTGGAGATCCTGTCGGACCCGGACACGCTCGAGGTGCAGTACCCGGGCGTGTACGCCATCGGTGACGTCACTGCCGTCAGGCTGTTGAACTCGATGCTCCTTCCCAAGGCGGGAGTCTTTGCTGAGCTCGAGGCCCAGGTCGTCGCCGCCGCCATCGCCGCCGACATCAACGACGAGCCGAGGCCTGGTGTCTATGACGGAAACGGCTTCTGTTATGTCGAAGTGGGCGATGGGTCGGCGGCATACGGTGCCGGAGACTTCTACGCCTATCCGGGCCCGCGGGTGACTCTGCAGGAACCGTCGGAGCAGGCACAGCGGGCCAAGGATGAGTACGAAGATCTCCTCGACCTGTGGTTTGACGCCTGAGGAGACCGCCGGTTAGACCAGAAGCGGATCGCGCCGCGCCATCCCGCAGTGCTCCTATTCGTGTGAGGAATCCCGGCTGCCAGATCGGAAGACCGAGGGTTCAAGCACTCCGCATTCGATCGACGGCGAGAGCCCACTCCCATGCACTCAGTTCGGGAGCCTCTATGCCGAGAGTCGTGAGGATGGTGAGGATCTGACTGCGATGCTCGGTGCTGTGGTGGAACGCCTGGATCAAGATGACTGCCGCTTCGACGTCGTATTTGTCTCCATCGTCCGAGCCCACTCGGATCATGCGATCAGGTGCATCCTGGGAAGAAGCAGCCAAGGCATCGGCTGCGGCGGAAACCATCTTCCCCAGTTCGTCGAGTCCGGGCCAGGCGTCATCGGTTTGTAGCCGTGGGGATGGCTCATGGCCGAGTCGGTACGCATAGCCACCCTCGGCAGAAACGATGTGGCGAAGAGTGTCCCGGATCGAACCAAACGTACCGATGGCAGTAGCGTCCAATTGCTCATCGTCCAGAACGCGGCAGATCTCGATGAGTGCCAGGTTCGCCCACTCGTTCTGCCGGTAGAAGTTGGTGCTCAGGTCGTGCATGGCCGAGAGAGTAGGGCGCGGGCGACGAAGAGTGCCGCCGCCGCCATGTAAGCCCGACGTCGTAGTACCGGGGCGCTGCACTGGCTGGAAAGCACTGCACTCGCTCACCTCCGCACTGCTCACCGCATACATTCCGAGCAACGTCGGAACCACCCTGCGGTTCTTTGCCGACGAAACGGTCTGACCAGACGGGCCCGACTCAGCGGTCTTGACATGGCTGCTCGTAGGCTCGCATCATGACGGGCATCGGTTCCCTCAACGAGAAGCCGCTCCATGCTGCGCTCAAGGAGTGGTATCGCCAGGAGGGCGACCAGGTGGAGGCTCCGATTGAGGGCTTCGTCGTGGATCTGGTTCGTGATGGGCTGCTTATCGAGATCCAGACCCGGGGTTTTGCTTCGATGCGTCGGAAATTCGACCGACTGCTGGATTCCTACTCAATACGGCTGGTGCACCCGG
>JAUXLW010000099.1 GCA_030623545.1 Acidimicrobiia bacterium
ATGGCGATGAGGGCTTGTCCCGAAGAGCAAGACGATAGGGGGCGGCCGAGGCGGCGGTGCGCACGGCGCGCTTGCTAAAGGAGTTGCGTAGCTGCCGCCGAAAGGTGATGTGGGGGACGGCCGGCCGCGAGGCGGCCGGCCCAGGGAACCCCATTGGCGTAATACACGTAATGCCTGTCTCTTGCCTGCTGCCTGCTGCCTACTGCCTGCTGCCTACTGCTTCATCCGCCAGGAAGCAAGCTCCCCCGAAACGGACCGAGGCCGGCGTCCGCTTCCTTGATCGCCGAGATTGCGAGCCGGGAGTCAGGGAAATTGTCGCAATACTGGTAGCGGTAGGCCATGCGAATCTTGCCGCTGGTATCAACTACGAACTCGGACATCAACTGCCAGCCGTTGTCCACCAGCCGCATGTTGTTGTCGCGCTTGTAATTGACGACCATCTGCCACACATCGGGGCCTCCCAGAGCAATCTCCTCCTCGTCGTAACTCGTGGCGAGAATGTTCCCCTCCGGAACCCCGTAGGCCCCATAGGCCAGGCGCTCGGGATCGCACAGGAAGGTCTCGTCTATCCCGAATTGCTCCTCATATGCTGCTGCCCGGACCGGGTCACCCATGCCGATTGGTACCGCGGTGACTCCGAGCTCCTTTAAGGCGGCTCGCTCTTCTCGGAGGCGATCCGCCCGGTCCGCTCCGCAAGCACATCCGAAGTGGCGCCAGAAAATGAAATACGCGGGCCGCTCCGACCAGAAAGAACTGAGCTTGCGCTCGCTCCCGGTGGAGTCCGGCAACGCCAGGTCGGGGGCGTCGGCACCGACCCCCACACCGTCGTAGCGCATCCGAGCAGAGTCGGGGCCGGCAGCCAGTCCTGAGATCCACCTTTGTTCGGCGGCATCAGTTAGTTCGTCGAGCGTGCTCATATCAATCTCTCTTCAGGGGTGAGCAGACTAAAGCACTCCGCAAGGCGGCGGGATAGGCGGATTCCCCAAGGTCGCTCTGCGCTGCCTGCAGACAAATCTCACGTTGCCCAGAAACTTGCCCGGATGGCGATGGTCCGTCATATACTCCCTCCCACAATTGAGCATCAAGTGGAGGCACCTGCTTCCCACCAGGCTGCGTAGGCAAGTCGTGGTTTTGTTTCCGGCGGCAGGTGATCCCTGCTGCTTTTTGTATGCGACTAGAGGAGGTCACATATCGCAACCGAGCCGCGAGTGAATGAACGGATTCGAGCGAAGGAAGTATTGGTAGTAGCTCCGGACGGCGAACAAATCGGCGTCAAGGACACAGACGAGGCGTTGTGGCTGGCGAATCAGCTTGGCATGGACCTGGTCGAGGTTTCCTCCGGATCCAACCCCCCCGTTTGCAGACTGATGGACTACGGCAAGTACAAATACGAGCAGTCGGTCAAGGCCCGGGAATCGCGCAAGAAGCAAACCAGGACGGTCATCAAAGAGGTCAAATTCAAGACCAAGATCGACGACCACGATTACAACACCAAGACTCGCAAGGCGGCCGAGTTTCTCACTGAGGGCCACAAAGTCAAGGCGGTCGTCATGTTCTTTGGCAGGGAGATAACCCACCCCGAAAGGGGCAGGGCCCTGCTGGATCGAATGGTCGAAACGCTCGATGGTGTGGCGGTGGTGGAAACGCCCCCCAAGCTGGAAGGGCGCAACATGAGCATGATCCTCCTACCAGACAAGGTGGGACTGGCCGCAAGAGCAAAGGAAGCAAAACGGCTGGAAGAGGCTAGAAAAGCAGAGGAAGCGCTCTCCGCAGACCCGGAGGAGCCCGATACGGAGGAAGCAGATGCCAAAGCAGAAGACGCACAAGGGAGCTAAAGCTCGGTTCAAGGTAACCGGCTCCGGCAAGCTGCGCCGCCGCCAACAGGGTCTCAATCACAAGAAGATGGCCAAGAGCGCCCGGCGCAAGCGCCGGCTTCATGGGGAGACCACCGTCTCGCCGGCCGACACCAAAGAAGTCAAGCGGATGCTGGGGAGGTAACCACATGGCCCGTGCCAAACATGCAGTTCCCTCGCAGCGCAAACGGCGCAAGGTGCTCAAGCAAGCCAAGGGGTACACCGGAGCCCGCAGCCGCCGGTATCGGACCGCTCACGAACAGGTGCTCGGCGCCCGCGACGATGCCTTCGCTCATCGGCGGGCCCGCAAAGGTGATTTTCGCCGCCTGTGGATTACCAGGATCAATGCCGCCGCCCGCCAAAACGGAACCACCTATTCGCAGCTGATCGCCGGGTTGAAGGCCGCCGACGTTGATATCGATAGGAAGATGCTCGCTGAGCTGGCTGTGAACGAACCGGCCGCGTTTCGGGCATTGGTAGAGGTGGCAGGGCAATCCAAGTAGGAAACAGGCCGGTCGACACCGATGGATGAACTGGAAGCAGTCCTGGCGGTGGCCTCCGACGAGGTTGCTGCGACGCAGTCGCTTGCAGAGTTAGAAGAGTTGGAGACTCGACTCACGGGTCGGAAGTCCGCCCTGGCCGAGCTGCGGCGGGGCCTGAGCAAGCTGGATGAGTCAGAGCGCCCAGCAGTCGGGGCCAGACTCAACGCCGTGGCCGAAGAGCTGGCGGCGCTGGTGGGTAGTCGGCGGCGCATTCTCGAACGCGAAGCTGAAGACCGGCTCCTGGCAGACGACGCGGTGGATATCACGCTGCCCGGCGTCGGCTACCGAACGGGCACCCACCACTTGATAACCCAGACCATCGACGAGGTGGTGGACATCTTTGTGGCGCTGGGATATCAGGTGGCTACTGGACCCGAGATCGAAACAAGCTGGCACAACTTCGATGCTCTCAACACGCCGTGGTGGCATCCCAGCCGGCTTGACAGCGACACGATGTACGTCGACTACGGGGAGTCTGATGATGAGCTGCCCCTCAGGACCCACACTTCCCCGGTTCAGGCCCGGGTGATGATGGCTCAGGATCCCCCCGTGTATGTGGTGGTCCCCGGCCGGACGTACCGCACAGATACTTTCGACGCCGCCCACTCACCGGTCTTCCATCAGATGGAGGGTCTGGCTGTGGCCGATGGGATCACATTCGGTGACCTGAAAGGCACGTTGGCACATTTCGCCAGGGAGTACTTCGGCAAAGAACGAACGATCGAGTTGATCCCGCACTTCTTCCCCTTCACGGAGCCTTCAGCGGAGATGCACGTTTCGTGTTTCAACTGTGATGGCTCCGGTTGCCCGGTATGCGGCCGGAGCGGATGGATCGAGCTTCTCGGATGCGGGATGGTCGATCCGAACGTCTTCGAGGCGGTGGGTTACGACCCGGCCGAGGTCACCGGGTTCGCTTTCGGTGGTGGCATCGAGCGAATCGCCATGGTGCGGCACGGGATCACTGATATCCGCCACTTCTTCGACAACGACCTCCGGGTGAATCGACAGTACATATGAAAGTGTCGTGGCGGTGGCTCTCCGAGTTCATTGTCCTACCCGACGATGATCCTGAGCAACTGGCCGGGTCGTTGGCATCTCTCGGCCACGAGGTTGAGGGCTATGAGCTGCTCGAGCCTCAGTTCAACGGGGTGGTCGTCGCCAGGGTCACGGCCATCCGGGCCCATCCCAATGCCGACAAGGTTCGCCTTGCCACCATCGACTTCAGTTCGGGGGAGCTCGAAGTGGTCTGTGGTGCTTGGAACTTTGACGAAGGTGCCACGGTGGCCTATGCCACAGTCGGATCTGAGCTGGCAGGCGGGTTCAAGGTGGACGAACGAGAGATTCGCGGCGTCATGTCCCCGGGAATGATCGCTTCCGAACGTGAGCTTGGTTTGGCAGACGACCACCAAGGCATTCTCCTTCTCGATTCCGGGCTGGAGCTGGGCAGCGACGTTCGCGATCACGTCGACCTACCCGACGTGGTTTTCGATCTCTCGATCACCCCCAACCGGCCGGACGCCATGTCCATGCTGGGCATTGCCCGGGACCTGGCGGCCAAGTTCGAGCTCGAGGTTCGCGACCGCGAAGTGGAGGTCACCGAACAAGATCCTCCTTCCGATTTGGTTGTAACGATCGAAGATGCTGAAGCCTGTCCTCGCTTCGTGGCCCGCCTGGCTCGCAACGTGTCGGTCGGGCCATCACCTCTGTGGATGCGCCAACGCCTGGAGAGGGCAGGAGTCAGGCCGATCAGCAACGTGGTCGACATCACCAACTACGTCATGCTGGAGATGGGTCAGCCGCTTCACGCTTTTGATCATGACCTGGTCCGGGGTGGGCAATTGCGAGTGCACCGGGCAGTTGAGGGAACGACTATGACGACACTCGACGAGGTGGCCCGGGACCTCGATCCGGACGACATCGTGATCTCCGATGCAGAGGGCATCTCCTCTCTGGCCGGCGTGATGGGCGGCAGCATCAGCGAGGTCGGCGATGCCACGACCAACGTTCTGGTGGAGGCCGCCAACTGGCACCCGCCCTCCATCTTGTATACCTCCAAGCGGCACAACCTCCGTACGGAGGCCTCGGCCCGTTTCGAGCGCGGGGTCGACCCCAATCTTCCTTTTCGAGCCGCCACCAGGGCCACGGCCCTTCTGGTCGAACTGGCAGGAGCCGAAGCTGCTTCCGGGGTGGTCGATCTCTACCGCACGCCGGTTGCGCCGGCCGAGGTAGCGCTTCCCATCGACGAAATCGAACGGTTGCTGGGAACGGCCTTCTCATCTGAGCACGCCGCCAGCCTGCTGGCCAGGCTGGGTATGGAAGTGAGTGGCACCGACCCTCTTCAAGTTCTGGTCCCCACTTACCGCCCGGATGTAACGCGTCCCGCAGACTTGATCGAAGAGATTGCTCGACTGCATGGCTACGACCAGTTTCCCGCCACCCTTCCTCGCGGAACCGGTGGAGGCCTCTCGCCCGCCCAGACTCGTGAGCGGAACCTGCGGGCCCGGCTGGTGGGAGCCGGTCTCACCGAGGTCGCCACCCTCAGTTTCATGAGTGCCGGCGACCTCGACGTGCTGGGAGTACCGGCCGACGACAAGCGACGCCTGACGATAAAAGTGAAGAATCCCCTCAGCGAGGAAGAGGAGATTCTGCGCAGCACCTTGTTGCCCGGTTTGCTCAAAGTGGCAGCACGGAACCTCAGCTACGGGGAGAGCGGCGTCGCCCTTTTCGAAATAGGCTCCGTCTTTCTCGCCAGGCCTTCGCCGTTCTACGAGCGACTGCCCGACCAACCCCATCACGTTGGTTTGTTGATGACCGGGCAGCCCGGGTCACCGGGTTTGAACACAGAGTCCCGGGAGGCGGATGTCTTCGAGTTGACCGCGGTGGTGGAGAATCTGCTTTCCGGCCTGGGTATTCAGGACTTTGAGCTGCAGCAACAGGCGCGAGCTGGATATCACCCCGGCCGCGGTGCAGCCCTGATCATCAACGGCCGGGAGGCCGGCTCCGTGGGTGAGATTCACCCGGCCGCCGCCCGCACATTTGGCATCAGTGGGCGAGTCGGCGTCGCCGAAATCGCTCTGGCGCCCTTGCTGGAGCCCGTGCCGGTGTGGTCGCTGGAAGAGCCGAGCACCTATCCCTACCTCCAGTTCGACCTGGCATTCGAGTTGAGTGACGACACCCCCTCTTCCAGCCTCATCGCGGCTGTTCATGAAGCTCAGG